>NZ_CAJMDQ010000020.1 GCF_905212195.1 uncultured Anaerotignum sp.
CTGTCTTGCAGCAGTGGAAGCCACCCCCGGTGCGCCGCCGAAAAAGTATACACTTTCATTTTTTCCGGCAATGCGGCTGAAGATATTCTGTGTCAGGTCATAGCCTGCCACTCTTTCTGTCAGCAGGATTTCGCTGTAGCGGCTTGCCCATACAACGCCGATGCCGTCAGGCACTACCAAGTCCGCTTCCCGCAGAATCTTCATCAATTCTTTGTCATGCTGCGCTTCCATAACGATTTCCGGGTTGGGTGTGCAGATGTAATGCTGTTTGTCATCTGCCAAAAATCCCATGACCTTTTCCACAGCCTCTGTCATTGTCAAAGCGTCAAAAGGCACATCCAAAATCTGTGTCATTTTTCTCATAACTGCCCTTGTCCCCCTTATTTCCGTTTCTCCAGCAGGCGCATGAGGTATTTCTCATTGCGGTGTGCCATCTGGTTCAGGTGTTTTGCCTTTTCTTCCAGTTTTGTCACATAAGCCTGTTTGTTTTTCACAATATCATCAATGAGTCCCAGTGTATGGTCCATATCAAAGCTCTTCAGGTCGCCGCCGCTGGGCATTTCCAGTTTTTCCAGATAATATTCGATCTTAGGATCGTATACAAAGCCCACCAGAGGCACATGCTGTCTTGCTGCAAAAATCAGTGTATGCAGACGCATGCTCAGGATAAAGTCCGCTGTGGAAATGATGCCCATAACTTCGCTGGGAGTGTAACTGCCCCGCAGAATATAAGCAGGCTGTTCCATTTTCTTCTGGACCTTCTCGCTGATGGTAATATCGTTAGGCATCTGCATTGCCAAAAAGACGATATTCCGGTTATATTTTTCCACAATGGTATCGCAGAGTTTTGCGAAACGGGAAATGAATTTATCCATATCCCGCCAGTTTCTTACGGAAACCACTACCAAAGGTTTATCCTGAGGGATACCTTCCTTATCCAGCAGACGGTATGCGTCTTCTTTTGCAATGCCGTCCATAGTGAATACAGGGTCAGCGGTCACAAAGCATTTTTTCGGGTTCACACCCATGCTCAGCAGTTCTTCGTAGGAATTTTCTTCTCTCAAGGTAATGAGGTCAGCCTTATTTACCACCTGTTTCACCAGTCTGCGGTTGCGCTTGCCGGAAACAGGGCCAATGCCGTTGGCATAAAGCATGACTTTTTTCCGCATGAATTTCGCTGCCGCTGTAATGGAAAGGTAGTACATCAAAGAACGTGTACTGGTGCTGTCCTGCAAAAGGGAACCGCCGCCGCTTAGGAGCGCGTCACTGTGGCGGATGGCACGGAGCACATCCCGCACACCAAAACGATAAACGGCTTCAATGCCGTATTTTTCTCTTGTTTCCACAGGTTTGTTGGACAGTACCGTAATGTGGTAATTGTCCCCCAGTTCCTGAATGTTCTTGTGCATGGAAAGCATGATGGCTTCATCGCCTGTGTTATTGAAGCCGTAATAACCGCTCATAACCACATGATACTGTTTTTCATGACTTTCCTTCCAAGCCGCGTCATAAGCCTTTACGCTGTCCTGTGCCATTCTGGTGACGGAGTAATAACGGAAGATGACTTCTCTGCCGTAAGCGCCGGCTTTTTCCCTTTCTTCCGGTGTCATGTTGCAGAAAGCATATACCGTATCTCTGTACAACTTGTCTTCTTCGGACATTTCGCATCCACGACAGCAGAAGTTGTTTTCCTGTGCCATGGCCAGTTTATCTTCACCAAACAGACCAATGTAGCCTTCATTTCCGGCAACAATAACAGTCTTGCCAGCTGCCATAGCTTCCAGTGCCGCACGGCTAACACCGACGAATACGTCTGCTACAGAAACCAGTTCGTTGATATCTGTTCTTGCACCAGTCATGGTGATGCATTCTCTGCCCAGCTTCTTGTTGACACCTTTGCTCTTTTCCAGCAGTTCGTCAAAGACATCACCGCCGCCTACAATAATGATACGCAGGCCGGGAATCTTTTCTGCCAGCTTCGGTGTGATTTCAATAAGCTGTCTTGCCACCATGGCACGGCTTTCATCCATACGGCTCACATAAACCAGTGTGGGTTCTTCCCCTGTCAGATGGAATTCCTGACGGACTTTTGTGCTGTCCGTTTCGGGAGAAAACTTATCTGTGTCAATACCGTTGATTGTTACAAAAATATTTTCGCTGCGCACATGATAGTTATCCATCAAATACTGCTTGATGTCCTCACTGACTGCAACGACTTTCTGGCCCCAGTTGGTCAGATATTTCAGCCCCATCCCTGTGTAAAATACCCAGTGTGCAGAGGTGACAAATGTAAATTTCAGTTTCTTTTTCAGCATGCCGCAGATAAAGCCGGGGATTCTGGCATGAGAATGGACAATGTCCGGTTTTTCCTTGCGGATGATCTTTTTCAGCAGCATGTAAGATTTCAGCATTTTCATCACATTACGCTGATTCATGGGCACTTTGTAATGACGGATCCCCGCTTCCGCCAGTTCCTGTTCGTACACACCGCCGTTGGATGCAACGATGATGTCATAGCCCTGTTTTTTCAGTTCTTTGGAAAGTTCCACTACATGAGTTTCCGCACCGCCGATATCCAATCCCATCAGCGTCATCAATACTTTATATTTCATATTCGTCCCACCTGTCAAATATCAATTGAAGTTACTTTCATCTTGGGTTGCGCATATTTCGTATAAACTTCCATTTCGGAATTGGCTTTCAGTTCCACAGTGCCTTCTGCGAAGTAGCCGTCTTCCTTTTCAATGATATTGCCTTCCAGCGTCAAGGTAACCCCGTAATACTCGGGATATTCCACCAGAATGGTGTTGCCGCTGTTGTCAATGACGTTTTTCATCTTTGGCGCATACTGCACATCGGTAATGGTGCCGATGTAAGTATTTGTTTTTGCGTCGTACATGGTATCCCCCACATGCAGGGCATTGACTGTTGCCATACGCACATCGTCAATAAAGGCTGTATAAGTCACTTTGGATGCCTCTGCTGTTACGCCGGCAGATTCCTTCTGGTTGACAACGCCGAATTTGTATACCCCTACAGCAACCAGCGCCACCACAACCACCAGAATCAGCAAATCTATGATATTGGGTCGTCTTTTTGCCACATTACTCACCGTCCCTTACTTCTACAATATAACCCTTGAAGGCGTATCCTTTGCCTTTCACATTCTGTTCCTTGCCGACCTTTACCACATTGCCTTCTACGGTAATGTCCTGATCGGTTTCTGTGCCGCTGCCTTCAATTTCCACATAAATATTGCAGTAGCCGGGTACCGGCAGCATTTCATACTTGTTTGTGGTACGGTTGAAATTCACTTCCCGGAAAGGTTCTGTCCAGCAGCTTTTCACTGTTCCCAGATATGCGGAGCTGGTGCTGTCAAAGACCTTGCCCCCTTCTTCAGGGAAGTTTGCTGTTTCGTTCAAAACCTGTCTGCCTTCCACCACATAGGTGTATGTTTTGGTTTCTGCCGCAGCGCCGCCGTTATTTTTTCCGCCGGCAACCCAGTACACACCGAATGCCACCGCCGCCAGCAGAACCAGAATGATCAAAATATCCAGACCGTTGAACAGACCGAATATCTTTCTGCTTTTTGTCTTTTCCATCACTTTCTTGCCTCCGCATACAGTTTTTCCATTTTTGCCGCCATCAATTCCGCTGTGAACATTTCTCTTGTCCACGCCATGGCTTTTTTGCTCATGCTTTCATACAGGCTTCTGTCGGAAAGGATTTCCAGAATCCGTCTTGCCAGATCCTCATCATCTCCAACCGCTACCAGATAGCCGTTTTCCCCGTGGCGCACCACTTCGCTGACGCCGCCGCTGTCTGTGCCCACGGCAGGCACCCCTGCGCTCATGGACTCAATGAGGGAAAGGCACAGGGCTTCTTCCTTGGATGTGATAACTGCCACATCCAGTGCTGCTTCCAGCCGTTCCACAGCGGAAACAAAGCCTGTGAACAAAATCTTTTCTGTGAGCCCCATCATTTTCACATCAGCCTTCAGCCGTTCCATCTGGCTGCCTGTGCCCACAATGAGGAATGTGATATCCTGCCGTTCTTTGCAGATGCGTTCTGCCGCCCGCAGGAAAGTATCATGGTCTTTCACTTCTTCCAGTCTGGCTACGATGCCCACAACTTTCTGACCTTCGGGCACACTGTATTCCGCCAGTACCGCCCTCTTTTCCTCCGGTGTCAGAGGAGACAGCATTTCAATACCGTTGTAGATGGTCACAATCTGTTTCGGGTCTGTGCCGCCGGCAATCATGCTCTTTCTTACGGCTTTGCTCACAGCAATGACTCTGTCGCTGTAACGATGGTTCACCATCCGTTTTGCCAGTCTTTTCAGTGTGTTTCCGCTGACGTTTTCCATACAGTGTTTTGTATGGAAGATACGAGGCACACCTGCTTTTTTCGCCGCCATTCTGGCTGTCAGGCTGGCATGGGTATGCACTACATCGGGCTTGTCCTTGCGGAACAGTTCTGTCAGAGGTGCCAGCGCCTTTTTGTCATAGGAACTGTCTGCCATGGCATCCATTTTGATAACGGGAATATCCAGACTTTCCACCACAGGGCAAAGCTGGCTGTCCGCAGGCAGTACCACCCGTACATCATATTTTTCCCGGTTGCAGTATTTCAGATAGTTCAAAAGCCACCGTCCTGCGCCGCCGATATTGCGGTCTGTCAATACGTGATAAATTTTCAGTTTTTCTTTCTCCATGATTTTTCTCCCAATCTCACGGCTGCCATACCGATGCCCAGTACGCACCAGAACAGCAGCACAATGCTGTAATCAAACCAGATATGGTCTGTCATCCCCTGTAACAAAATACCTGCAAAGCCGCCGAATACTGCCGCCAGAATGAAGCGGTATCTTCTTGCCGCTCTTGCCATGGTGCTGTAAATCTTCTGGAAGAACAGCAGCACCAACGCCAAAAATACGCTGAAGCCCACAATGCCCAGTTCGATGAATTCCTGTAAGAATAAGTTATGGACATGGTAAGCGTTGGCCGCTTCCAGAGAGAACAGCGGATAAATCTCATTGAAGGCATCTACGCCGATACCTGTCACCCAGTAATGACGAATCATGTCAAAGCCCGCCTGATAAATGGACAGACGATACTGGGAAGACGAGTCGCTCATGGTAACGGAACTGAGCAGTCGTTCCCATAAACTGGTTGGCAGTATGAAAGGCATTGCCAGCAGTGCCACAATCCCAACGGGAATGAGCCGCCGTTCCGCCAGCAGTACGAAAAGCCCTGCGGCAAACATAAGCCCCAGCATCGCCCCACGGGAGTTGGTAGCCAGCAGCCCCAGACACAAAATACCGAAGCATCCTGTATAGAACAATCTGCCTGCCCAGTTGCGGCATTTCCACATCATCCCTGCCGCCAAAGAGCCAATGACAATGAGATATTCCCCTAATACGTTAGGGTTATTGAATGTGGCATAAGCACGTGTGGTGATGTCGAAGCTTTCGGCGTCCACCCATGCTTCGTCCATTTCCACGCCAACCACATATTGGAAAATTGCGTACAGAGCAATAATCACTCCTGTTGCAATCAAAACAAACAATACCAGATTCAGTTTTTCCTCTGTGTCGATGCAGTCCCTGCATACGAAGAACACAGAAAGGAATACCAGAAAAATACCCATGACCATAACAGCTTTGGGGAAGTGATAGCTGGTCATCGCCCCATATACCACGCAGAGGGCAAAAAGTCCAACCAGCACCCCTACCAGCGCCGTCCGCTGCATACGGATGCGTCCCATCCATACATTGATCACATAAAGTGCAAAGGTTCCTGCCGCCAGTACTGCCTGCAGCATGGTAGGCAGAATGGGAATGGCAACTGCCAATGCACAAATGCAAATAATCAGGAAATTCTGGTTACACAGCCGCAGGATGGCGCTTTCTGCCACCATGGTAGCTGCAAAGCCTTTTTCTTCCTGCACTGCCACAGCACATCTTTTGGCAGGGCCATGAAGCAGATGGGGCAGCCGTCCCCTTGCGGAACGAATCCAATAGTCCCAGTTATGACGCAGAAATGTAAAGATACTGCTTTCCCCAAAAGCTCTGCCCACAGCCTGTCCCAGTCTGCGGTAAGCCCGGTAACTTAAGCTCTGAGACCAGATGCCCCAGAACCAGATCACAAAACCATGAATCAGGCGGAAGAAGAAGCTGTCCTCGATATAAAGAGAGATTTTGTCCGTCATACCCTCCCGTCCTTTCTGTTGTTGGGTATTTTCTTCGGGTTTCTTTTCCGGTGTGCCCCCTGTGGGAGGATTGCCGCCGCCTCGGTGGAGGAATTTCCCTACCAGAGAGAATGCAAAACGACTTTCATCTACCCGCAGCACATAAGTCAGCACCATATATACGGCGATACCAATACAGGTAGGAACGCCCACCAGAATCACCCGTGGAATGAGCCCGTCGCCCATTCTTGCTGCCAGAAAACGATAAGGCAGATATACACAGAACAGCATCACCAAAGCGGATACTGCCATTTTACACAAATCCGCCGCCAGTTTTTTGTCCAGAATGCCCGGATACTGTTTCACTGTCGGCACAAACAGAATCAGCGCTGCCACTGTGGAAGATACAGCGGAAGCCAGCGCCAGACCGCCCAGCCCCATGGGCTTCATAAGCAGCCAGCACAAAGCAGCATTGACACCAATGGAAATGATGCCAGCCACCAGAGGCATTTTCCCTTCCTGTTTTGCGTAGAACACACGGCTCAAAATGGTCTGCACACCGTAGCCAATCATGCCCACCGCAAAGAAGCACAGAGCCGTTCCTGTCATTTCTGTTCCCAGAGCGTCAAAACTGCCTCTTTCATAAATGAGTTTTACCAATGGTTTGCTCAATACCATAAGCCCAACCATCATAGGAATCAGGAAAAACATCATAGACCGCAGGGTCACTCGTACGGTCTGTCCAAATCCATCCCCTTCGGCATCCCCAGCCATACGGGAAAGTTTCGGGAAAATCAGATTGGCAATGGCCAGAACGAATACTCCAACGATGATGGTATATAAGTTGTTTGCATACTGTAATGTGGTTACCCCCATATCCAGATGGGAAGCAAACTGGTTGTTGATAATCAGGTTGATGGGCTGAATCCATGTGCCCACCATAACAGGCAGCATGAGAATCAGAATCTTCCGTATGCCTTCATCCCGGAAACGAAAATCCGGGCGGTAGAAATACCCTTTTTTCATCATGGAAGGAATCTGGATGATTGCCTGCATTGCCCAACCAATGAGGAAGGCCACTGCCAGACCATATACGCCGAAGCGGTCATTCCAGAAAATATAATACAGGATGATAACGGCGTTTGAAGCTACGCTCAAAGCCGCCGGCACGTTAAATTCATCCAAAGACTGCAAAATCCCTACAAAAGAAAAGGCGATGCCCGTAAAGAAAATGGTCGGGAACATCACATGGGACAGCTGTGCCGCCAGTGCTGCCGTTTCGTTGTCATAGCCTGCGGCAAAAAGCCATACAAACTGTGTGGAGAAAATCTCGCACACCACTGTCATAAGCAGTGTTACCAACCCCATGAGGGTGATAAAACGGTTGGAAAGGGCAAAGGCCTCTTTCTTCCCTTTTTTCTTCAGATATTCATTGAATATGGGAATGAAGCTGGCCGATATTGCCGAAGCAAATACCGCGTCGAAAAAGGTTCGCGGCATCAAGCTGGCTGTGGTGAATGCCTCCGCCGCCATGCCGTTGCCGTAATTGGCCGCCAAAAGCTGGTCTCGCACCAACCCCAGCACTTTTCCCACCAGAGTAATAAGCATCATAAAGCTGACCGCTTTCACGGCGCTGTTTTTTTTCTGAGTCGTCATTTTGTTTCTCCTGAAGTTTCTTTGTTTTCTCTTTTTCTTTCCCCGAAACACAAGGAAAGGTGGATAGAGAATATCTACCCACCTTATACTACCGTATTCTTACTGATTTTACAAGAAACATGGGGGAAATTTAAGAAACTTCTTCTATTTTCCCACTGTTTTTCATGATTTTCAAACTTTTACCGGCTGATATGTCACACCGTCATCTGCAATGCGGAATTTCAGCATATATACATTGCTGTTTGCTGTGCCGTCTGCTCTCCACAGGTCAGGCAGATTGATGTAACGCACGCCGTCCTTTGTGGAAGCCCAGTAAGCATTGCCTGTGCAGGATACTACAAAGACTGTTTTGCCTTCTTCCACATATTTGTTCAGGATTGCGCGGAAGTAATCTGCTTCTGCTGCAGAAGGATAATCAGAAGGTGTTTTGTCTGTGACAAAAATGATGGTGTCATTGCCTGCCGCTGCAATATCCTGTGTGAAACGTCCATACTGAGAAGGATCTGTCTTACGGATACCCTGACTTGCTGCCAGCAGTACCACAGAAGCGCCATCTCTGTTCATGAAGCGGTAGCTGCCGTTCCATGTCAGGCTGTCCTGTACAGTCGGTGTTGTGATGTCACAAGGGCCGCCGTAAACGGTCACATCTGCGCCGCTGTCAGCTGCAGAACGTACGCGGCTTCTCTGTGCGTTGTATGTTGTTGCGTCTACCTTGCCGGTGCCGGTGTATTTCAGTTCACCGGTGATGTTCAGATAGAATGCGCCGTCATTCTGTTTTGTTACTGTCTGCTGCAAAGGATCTGCGGCAGATGTGCTTGCAGGCGCTGTCACTTTGCTTGCGCCGCCAACGGTGATGGTCACATAAGTATCCTGACCTGCCCAGCTGCATTTTACATAAGTAGAACCTTTTGCCTTTGCTGTGAATGTATTGCCGTTCATAGTACCGATAGCAGGATTTGCTACGGTGTAAGTTACGTCATTTGTAACTGCTCTGCCGAAGCCTTCTGTATCATAAGCAGTCACATAAATGTTTGTGGTGCCGCCTACGTTTTTGATGCTTACATCAGGGTATGTCGCTTTCAGTCTGGCTGTGGGATAGCAGGTTGCATTTGCCACTGCTGTCAAACCATCGCCATAAGTTGCCACAACAGAGTATTCCCCTGTGGTGGTAGGCTGGAACAGATATCCATCCCATGTGCCTTCCACGCCAACCACATCAAATGTCACATCTTCCGGTGCGATGTAAATGCGGTTTTTGTATTCATCCAGACCGTAAACAGTGAATTCTGCTGTTTTGCCGGGCTGTGTATGCTGGTTCACAGTTGTGATGCCGATTTCTTTGATTTCGCCTTTGGGTGCTGTCTGGAATACACCTACGGAAGCAATAACTTTTCTCTGTGCTCCGTCAGAAGGTGTGTTCTGCAGCTGAGGTGCTGCATCGTCAACGGTCTGCACTACCATAGTGGAAGAACCGCCGCCGTCCAGATGCAATGCTTCATATGCACCGTATTCTTTCATGAGGGCTGCCATTTCGGAATGGGTTGCACCAATGCTGTCCCCACGACCGTCAACAACCATCATGATGGCTTTGGTACCGTCCTGAGAAACACCAAAAGCTGTTCTGGGCTGTCTGCCTGCAGCTACGATGTCTGTCGCAGGTGCTTCCTGTCCGTCCAGCAGCAGCAGTCCGCCGCCGCCAAAAGCTGTATCAATCTGGTCAAAGTCGATGGTAGAGCTTACCTGCAATGTAACAGGGTCGCCTACTTTGAATACAGAAGCTGCATTTGTGTAGTAATCGCCGCTCATGACGATGAGGTAGCCATTTTCAGGCACTTCCACAGTTTCCCCTTTCTGGGAAACATATGTAATGGTGTTGTTCTGTACCACAAATTTCACCAGATTGTCAAAACGTTTGTCCAGATCCGCAGTGCTTGTAGCAGCCTCTCTGTTAAACAGTATAGGGAATACCATGCTGGTCACTTTGTTGATGGATGCCAGATCAATGGTCTTTGCGGAATTGGAGAACTTCACGGTTGTTTTGAAGTAAGTGAAGATGGAATTGCCGTTTTTATCCTTCACGTAAGTACCATACTGGTTTTTGTCCTGATTGATGCTTGTCCCTGCAGAAACCAGTTCTCCGTCACGTACAACAGGGCCAAAACCTGCGGAATATGTGCCTGCCATACCGAAGAAGTCACTGTTCACACCGGCAATGGCGCCGTTGTCTGTGAGCATTTTCTGTACAGTTTCTTTCAGGCCGTATTCTGTTTTGCTTTCCACTTCTTTCAGTTCCAGTGTGCTCTCTGTCAGGTCGATGGTCAGCACATAAATGTCCTGAATGCCCTCTGTTGTCATACGGCTGTTCTTTTCATATGTCACCCCTCTGGTGATGGTTTCCTGTGTTTTGTTTTCATAAACTGTCTGGGCAGCAAATACCGTTGTCACCCCTGCTGCAGTAAATGTCAATGTTGCTGCCACAAAAGCTGCCAACAGTCTTTTGATGCCGTAGAATCTTTTTTTCATTTTCCCACGCACTCCCTTTCTCTATTCTGATGGTTGGACGCCTGCTTTTCACCTTTGTTCCATATATTGGAGAAAAAAAGCAAAAAGTAATCGTCCAAGCTGCGCATACATTAAGATTTTACCACAAAACCCCTCTTTTTTCTCGTCCCATGAAAAAACTTAATAAATTTGTAATCTTATGTAACCCAACTTTCATAGGCATTTTGTCCTTTTCATAGACTGTTAGAAAAGTTCAAATCAAAGGAGGTATTTTATGAAACGCCTGATTTTATGTGTACTGGCGGGGCTTTGCTTTGCCTGCGGCTGCCAGAAGGAGGAGCCTACCCCCATGGCTGCCATCCAGCAAAAACTGACGGACATGGAAGGCTATTCCTGCCTTGCTACTCTCACCATCTATTCCAACAAGGGAGAAACCGTTTACGAAACCAAACAGGATTTCAAATCCACCGGGGAATACCGTATGGAAATGCTTTCCCCTGACTCTGCCAAAGGCAATTATACGGTCTTTGACGGCAAAACTGTCTGCCAGTATAATCCCCGTCTGAAAGAATCCGTCCAGCGAGAAGTACCGGAATCCCAGCGGCGCAATGAATTATTTCTTGGGCAATTTCTGAAAAACTATCTTCAGTCCGAAGGGGTTTCCGTGGAAACTGCCGCCATTGATGAAAGCCGCTGCACGGTGCTGGAAGCAGTCATTCCTGAAAACGGCAGTCAGCTTGCTTCTGAAAAACTGTGGGTAGACAACGAAAGTCTGCTGCCTGTCCGCCTCTCCCTTTACGATGCCCATGGGAAGGAGTGCCTGCGTCTGGATTACACCACCTTTACATACAACCCGCATTTTGACGAAAATTTATTTCGGATTCCTGCATAAAAATTGTCCCAGCGTGCCATACTCCCTTACGTCAGCGCAATACATAACCATGGTTTTGACGCAGTTCTGCCTGACGGATTTCTAACGGCGGAGGGTGTGATTCTATGACGATCAGACGAGGAGATATTTTTTATGCGGATTTAAGTCCCGTTGTGGGCAGTGAACAGGGAGGCGTGCGCCCTGTACTCATCATACAGAATGACATGGGCAATAAATACAGTCCCACGGTCATTTGCGCCGCCATTACATCACGCATGAACAAGGCAAAACTGCCCACACATATTGCCCTTGCAGCAGCCAAATACGCCTTGCCCAAAGACTCCGTTGTGCTGCTGGAGCAGATTCGCACCATTGACAAACAGCGGCTGCGGGAAAAGGTCTGTCATCTGGATACGGAAATCATGGAGGCAGTGAACCAGAGCCTTTGCGTTAGTCTGGGGCTGATCTGCGGCGAAAAACGGGCAGAAGTGCCACGAGTTTGAAAACAAAAAAGCCGAAATCCTTACAATACCAAGGATTCCGGCTTTCTTTTTTTATTTTCGATTTCCAGTCAATGTGAGCCAGAGGAAATACAGCACCGCAAACAACAGTGCAAAAGCGATGAATTTCATGATATTCACATGCCCTCTATCGGCAATGATCTGGACTGCCGCACTGAAGAAAATGCCCCAGATGACAGATTTCTGTAAATTACCTTTCCAATCCATACTTCTGCTCCTTATTTCACATGGGTGCCATAAACATGGCCATAGATTCTCTGGATCATCATGTCCAGCGCCACCACATTCTGACCGCCTTCCAGCACGATGATGTCCGCACCACGTTTGCTAGGTTCTACGAATTGTTCATGCATAGGCTTTACGGTCTGCAAGTACTGGTCTACTACAGATTCCAGACTTCTGCCTCTTTCTTTTACATCCCGCAGGATACGACGCAGGATACGCACATCGGCGTCTGTATCTACAAACACTTTGATGTCCATCAGGTCACGAAGTTCCTTATTTTCAAAAATCAGAATCCCTTCGATGATGAGTACCTTTGTGGGATGGATTTCAACAGTCTTGTCAGAACGATTATGCACCGTAAAGTCATAAACAGGACACTGAATACTCTTTCCTTCCCGCAGATCCCGGATATGTTCCATCATCAGGTCTGTATCGAAGGCATCTGGGTGGTCATAATTGAGCAGACAACGCTCTTCATATGTCAGTTCATCATGTCTTTTATAATAGTTGTCGTGGTAAATGACTGTCACTTCATCCCCAAAGCGTTCTTTCAAGCGATTGGTCAGAGTTGTTTTCCCGCTGCCTGTACCGCCTGCAATGCCAATTACCATCATTTCTTCCGTTGCCATGGAATGCTCCTTTCTCAGCCTCAGCTTTCTCCTGTCCCCAAAATAATACGAATATCTACGCCCGTAGGCAGTTCATCCGGCGCTGTTTCCACTGCCGCATTGGCAAAATAGGAAACCAGATCACTGCCTGTACCAGCTTCTTTTACCTGAATACGTGTTTTTTCCACTTGTTTTCCGTCATAAGTGGTAGGTTCCGTCACCGTATACCCATCTGCTGCCAGTTTGTCTGAAAATCTTCTTGCCAGACCGTTTACATTGCCGCCGTTGCAGACCTCAATGGTCAGCCCTTTGCTGCTGCTTGCTGTCTGCCCTTCCGGCGTTGTCACATGCTCCTGATAGAAGATCTGATCCACCAGCAGAGAGGTTTCGTCAGGGTCATGGATGAAGTAAGACACATTGCCTACATACTGACCAGCCCCCGGCAATGTCTGCATGTTGATTTTGTTCATGTCGATTTTCCCTACATAGTTTGCGTATTTCACCGCATCTGTCAGGGAAATGTCTGTCTGCACGTCCTTATAGAGAATGGAGATATACTCCGGCAGATTTTTCAGGATATTTTCGGAACTCAGCACTTTTTCCGCCAGCGCTTTCAAGAACAGCTGCTGTACTTCAATACGTCCTTCGTCCCCTGTAGGATACTTTCTGAAACGTACCAGCTGTTCCGCCTGCTCGCCGTTGAGGGTCTGCAAGCCTGCATCCAGATGGATATACAAGTCCTGTGCCGGGTCTTCGTAATCCATATCCTGTGGCACATCCACTTCTACGCCGCCCACAGTATCCACAATCTTGCGGAACGCATCCAAGTCAATTTTGATATAGTGGTCGATGTTGATGCCCAACAGGTCTTCAATCTGCAATACCGTATTCTGGCAGCAGTTGTCTTCGTCGCTGTAAGAATGGATGGCATTGAGTTTTGTTACCTGATTATATACCCGTCCGGTTTCTTCATAGTTTTTCGCAACTTCATCACAGACAGATACCCTCGTGTCACGAGGCAGAGAAAGCAGATCCAGACTTTCATTAGCGCTTTCATAATGGACTACGAACATAACGTCTGTACGCTTTCCTTCTTTATCCGTCCCAAAAACAGCCACATTCAGCTTGATATCCCGTCCCAGCATGGCATCCAGCAGATTCAGATTAGAGCCGCTGCCCACATATCCGCCAAAGGGAGATTCGCCCGTCACTTTGTAATAAGCGAAGGCTGCGCCGCCTGATAGTATCAAAAATGCCATGACAATGGATACCACAATTTTGAAAAATGTACGTATGGGTCGAAAGGGCTTTCTTTTCTTCTGCGGCTTTTCATAAGACCCATCCCGCTTGCTGCTTCTGTGTCCGCTGCTGCGGCGTTGTTTTCCTCTCATGCTATTTATCACCCGTTCGTCTGGTTTGTCGTTTCTTCGTCTGTCAATCCATCTGTTTCTGTGCCGTCATCTGTCATGTAGGCAGGTGGTTCTTTGCCATAAATCCGGTAGTCTACCAATTCTTTGGTGCCTTCTTCGTCCATATCGAAATAAGCGCCGCCTTCACCGGGAATGGTGTCTGTGGTAATGGAAGCCGGATCGATTTCTTTTACATAGCTTGCATATTTCAGAGCTGTTGCCACAGGCATGTCAGATTCTACTTTTTCCATGAAGATTTTGATGTAGCTGTCCAGATTGCTCATGATTTTATCGCTGCTGCAAACCTGTGCAATGAAGGCTTTCAAAAATTCCTGCTGTACTTCAATACGCTTCAGGTCTTTCTGGGCATATCCTTCACGGAAACGTACCAGCATTTCTGCCTTTTCCCCATCCAGTACCTGCGGACCGGGATACAGGTCGATATACAGCCCCTGAGCAGGGTCGCTGTAATAAAGCCGTTCCTGAACATCAAATTCCACGCCGCCAACGGCATCAACAATATCCTTAAAGGCATCCAGATCCACTTTTACATAGTAGTCGATGTCGATTCCCAGAATTTCTTCCAGCATTGCTACGGAGAAGGTGCTGCGATTGCCTTCGCCTGCATAAGCATGTACTTCTGTCAGCTTGCACTGACCGTATACACCGTTTGCTTCCGGCACTGTTCTGCCGTTTTTCTCCAGATAAGCGATCATATCATCGGTCATGACCACCCGGGTATCTCTTGGTACGGAAATCAAGTGCACCTCTTTTGTGGTCAGGTTCAAACTTGCCACCATATTTACGTCCGATCGGAAACCGTCCCCGTCAGTCCCTAACAGCGCAATATTCAGCAATTGGTCTTTTGCTTCCGAAGACACATCCGCAGATGCCACAAAATCGGATTTCTCTGCTTTGCCTTCCCAAAGCTTCAAAGATGCGTACAATTTGGCTGCCCCAAAAGCCCCCGCAAGGATCACCACCAACAGTACACAAAGAATGATTTCCCCTCTTTTTCGCCGGCGGCGCATTTCCATCTGCTTTTGATGGTTGCGCTGCATTCTGGCGCCTACTCTGCGGCGCTGTTCCTGCTGCATTCGCATCTCTTCTTCCGCATAGCGCTGTTCCCGCAGCCGCTCTGTCCGACTGCCCCTTCTCTGCTCCTGTTCATACTGGGGATGCACAGGGCGTCTGCGTCTATGCTGATAATCTGTTCTGTTTTCTCCCATCTTTCATTTCTCCTAAATCCCGCAAAATTCTCTTTCTTTTCTTCATGGCATATCATCCATAATTTATTTATTATAACAAATTTGACAGCTTCTGACAATCGAAGGGCATTTCTTTACACTTTTTTGTCAGAAATTTGTCCAATTTTTTACAAATGTCTTACACCGCAAAAGAAACCCATGTCGTTTTTCTGCAAGGCTTTGGGATTTTGCCCGCAAAACCCTTTTTATTATACACAATTTCCCACAGAAAAAAATGTGTATTTTTCTTAAAATTCCATTGAAAACCCTTCGATTTCTTTACTTTTTGCCGAAAATCCCGTATAATACCCAAATTGTAAAGGAATTGTTAAGCACATATGAAAAAATAAAACATAAGGAGGTTTTGCCTGTGTTTTTCAATTGTTTTCAGCAAAAGGATGGGCCCTTTTCCTGGAAAAAAACCATTCTGACGCTTTTCATCAGCGCCATTGTGGCAATGTGTCTGGTGTTTCTTATCACCACCCAGCATCCGCTGCATGTTGCCTTTGAACTTGTAACACATCCCACTATGATTCTGTGGAACTTTCTGCCAGCACTGCTTGCGGTGTTTCTGGTATATTTTGTGACGGGACGGCTGCTGTTTTCCTCCCTGCTGCTGCAGGTGGTATGGATTTTGTTTGCCGTCAGCGACAAAATCAAAGTTTCCATGCGACAGGAACCCCTGCTGCCCACTGACCTGACACTGGTCAAGGAAGCTTTGACCATCGTCAAAACATTCCCCGTCTATATGCTGGCACTTATTGCCGTTGGCTTCATCGCTGCCATCGTTCTGCTGGTTTTCTGCTTCATTCGCAGCAAAAAACAGCGTCCGCCTGTACCTGCCCGTTTGATCGGCATTGTCTGCGTGGTACTGGCAGCACTTGGACTGAACAGTCTGGTTTATGACAACAAAGACCTGTACGACGGTTATCCTGTTGTGGAAAATCCTTATTTCCAGGTCAATCAGTACAACACACGGGGTCTGGTCTATTCCTTCTTCCATCAGATCAACATCATGCGCTTGGAAGCCCCTGCGGACTATGATAAAGCATCTTGTGATGATTTCATGAGCGCCCCTATCACCACCACTGTGGAAACAGCGCCCAACATCATCATGATTATGGGGGAAGCTTACTCCGATTTGAGCGAAAACGAACATATCAGCTTTGAAGGCTACACAGACCCCATGGCAAACTTCAAGGAACTCTGCGCCAAAGAAAACGCTGTCAGCGGCCACATTGCCGTTGCCAACTTCGGCGGCGGTACATCCAATACGGAATATGATGTACTCACAGGGCTGCCTACCCGCTTCCTGGACACTGCACTGCCTTCTTACAACTTTATCCACCACGAAATCGACGCACTGCCTTATCGGCTGTCACAGATCGGTTATGAAACCACATCCATCCACCCCGGTTACGCATGGTTCTATAACCGCCAGAACGTATACCCGGATTTAGGCTTTGAAACCTGCTATTTCCTGGAAGATTCCTTCGATCTGGCATCCCAGGGCATCGGCGGTTATGTAAACGAAGAAGCCACTATGGATAAAATCCTTTCTGTAATGGATGAGCATATTGCCTCTTCCGAAGCGCCTTTGTTCTCCTTTACAGTCACCATTCAGAACCATGGCCCTTATGAAAAGAAATATGGCACATTGGCACAGAATTTCTCCACAGATGTGGAACTGACAGAAACAGAAAGTGACCTGCTGACCCAGTATTTCTATGGCATGACCGATGCAGACGAAGAATTGGGCCGTCTGGTGGAATATGCGGAAAACAGTGAAGAACCCATCATTCTGGTATACTTCGGCGACCATCTGCCGGGCTTCTCCAACGGTATGGAATTCTTTGACCTGCTGGATTATCCCAAAGACGCCAACGGCACACCAGAAGAACAGACTGCCGTTTATGAAACACCTTTTGTCATCTGGGCAAACGACAGCGCCGCAGAACAGTGCGGTTTTGCAGAAAATGTAGATGCGGCCGCATTGCCGGAAAACAATCTCATCAGCTCCTTCTATCTGGGGGCATTGACCACAGAACTGGCTGGCATGGAGGGTCTTTCTCCTCTTTATGACATGCTCAATGACATGCGGAAAGAATATCCTGTCCTTTCCGATATGTACCATGTAGACGCCCAAGGCAACTATGTGCAGGAATTGCCGGAGGATGTTCAGGAACAGTTGGATACCCTCATCCAGCTGCAATATTACATCCTCTTTGACCGCGTACTGCCGGAACAGAAATAAAATAAAAGCCGAGGATCTCTTGCTAAGAGATTTTCGGCTTTTTTGTTGTAGGAAAACCCCCACCATGTTATACTGGCATCAATCATATACAGGGGAGGAATCTTTATGAACATTCTGCGTGAACACGCCCAAACTATCATTGATGATACATTGAAACAAGTGCAGCCCCATGCCGCTGTGCAGCGTGCTTTGGAAGGACGTACCTTCCCCGGCAAATGCATCGTCATTGCCATCGGCAAAGCTGCTTGGACTATGGCAAAAGCTGCTTCTGATTTGTTGGGAAACACCATCGACCGCGGCGTTGTGCTGACAAAATACGACCATAGTCAAGGAGAAATTCCCGGTTTTGTCATTGCTGAAGGGGGACATCCTCTGGTAGACGAAAATTCCATTGCAGGAACAGAAAAAGTCCTTGCCGCTGTGGAAAACCTCACCGAAAAAGATACGGTTGTTTTTCTCATTTCCGGCGGTGGTTCCGCATTGTTTGAAAAGCCCGCTGGTTCTCTGACACTGGCAGACATGCAGAATGTGACCAACCAGCTTTTGGCATGCGGCGCAGAAATCACAGAAATCAATACCATCCGCAAACATCTTTCCGCAGTGAAAGGCGGACGCTTTGCCGAGCTTTGTGCTCCTGCTTCCATCATCGCCATTGCCCTCAGTGACATTCTGGGGGATTACCCCGATGCCATTGCTTCCGGCCCCGCCACAGCAGATACTTCCACCTGTGCCGACGCCATGGCAGTGGTGGAAAAATACCATCTGGATTTTCCGTCTGCCGTTTTGAAGCAGTTGCAGGAAGAAACTCCCAAGGAAATCACCAACTGCGAAATGCAGATTACAGGCAGCGTATCCCAGCTTTGCATCTTTGCCGCAAAGACCGCAGAAAAACTGGGTTATACACCACTGACCCTTTCCACCATGCTGGACTGCGAAGCCAGAGAAGCCGGACGTTTCCTTGGCTCCATGGCAAAGACGCTGGAAAAAGGCGAAGGCCCTGTGAAAGGCCCCTGTGCCATCCTTTGCGGCGGCGAAACAGTGGTGCATCTGACTGGCAAAGGCAAAGGCGGCAGAAATCAGGAATTGGCCCTTGCTGCCGCACCTTATCTGGAAGGCATGGAAAACGCTCTTGTGGCAGCTGTCGGTTCTGACGGCACCGATGGCCCCACCGATGCAGCAGGAGGCATGGTAGATGGCAATACCATGGCAGCTTTGCGAAAAGCAGGGCTTTCTGTTGATGCTGTTCTGGCAGAAAATGATGCTTATCACGCTTTGAAAGCCGTAGACAGCCTCATCTTTACCGGCCCCACAGGCACCAATGTGAATGACCTGTATTTCCTCCTGTTCCGTCCATAAAACTTCATTCCACAAAAACAAAAATAGCCGAAATTCTTTTTTCAAGGATTTCGGCTATTCTGTTTTTTTCTTGCACCGACAGCTTTTCCTCTCCATAGGATACAAGAGAATAACATAAGGAGGCATCTCCATGAAAGAGATCGCATCGAATTTCCTGCCGGACACCTGCGAAACAGAAACCACCATGGACTGCAACGCATGTGTCATCAAAAAAGTTGGTCTGGCACAGGCTTTCGTCCCCAGTCAGCCCTACCAGACACCATCTTCTGCCGAACAAAGCTTGATTTGCGGCACTGCTTTTTCTGATCTTTCCATGCCCTATGTGCAGGGCAGCCACATCAAACGCAATGCAAAGGAGGTCACCTCATGGAACGCGAAATGATGCTCCAAAAACTTATGGAATTGGATTTTCTGGCGGTGGATTTAGGTTTGTATCTGAACACCCATCCCACAGAAACCGAAGCCATCAACGCCTATAACCAGACAATTGAAGCCGCAGATACCCTGCGGATGAAATTTGAAGCGGCTTATGGCCCTCTGTGCTCCTTCCGCAGTTATGCCGCTGATACAGAAAACTGGCAGTGGAAAAACGATCCATGGCCTTGGCAGACAACAGCAAATCCCTCTATGGCTGGAAAGGAGTGCATGTAAATGTGGATTTATGAAAAGAAACTGCAGTTTCCTGTAAAAATCACCCGTCCTGACGCCCGCATGGCAAAAATCATGATTGAGCAGTACGGCGGATGCGATGGGGAATGGGGTGCTGCCCAGCGGTATCTGAGCCAGCGGTATTCCATGGTAACACCGGAAGCCAAAGCCACCCTCAATGACATTGCCACAGAAGAATTGGGCCATGCGGAAATCATGGGCACCATTGTCCGTCAGCTTATGCAGGGTCTGACCAAAGACCAGATTATCGAAGGCGGTTTGGAAGCCTACTATGTAAACCATGGCTTTGGGGTATATCCTTGCTCTGCCGCAGGTGTGCCCTTTTCTGCCGCCGCTTTCCAGTCCAAAGGCGATCCCATCACAGATCTCTATGAAGATATGGCAGCAGATGCTGCCCCTTTGGAAGTGTAACCTTTCTGAAAAAGCAGAAAATGCCGAAAAACGAACATTCCGCCTTTCGACATCTTACTTTTTCCTTATGGTATCAGCTTTTGAAAAAAGAAACAAGGGTTCCGTTTTATCCGTTTTCATGTATCTTTTTCCTTCAAATCTGACGTTCATCCAAATAGATGGGATTTGTCCATGCCGTTCTGCCATAAATATCACTGCATTTTACACGGACATATTTTTCATGGCCTTTCAATTTATATTCTCCATAAGTCAATTCATTGCTGTGTGTTTTTGACATCAAACTGATGCCGTCATTGACGCAGTTTCCTGCAACGAAATCAATTCTGTACACATTTTCGCATTTCACATACACAACGCCGTCTTTAATGCCCCAATCCTCAATGGCAACACCGCTGGAAGAATAGTAATTGCCTTTGAGCATATTCTGGAGGATTTCTTCTCTGTCCAAACGATCAGACTTCACCACGATATATCCACCGCAGGCATCATCAAACAATCCTTCGTTGTGATTGTCATCACTGGCAAAGGCCAGCATCTTTTTGCCATCTCGCAGCATTTCATCCCAGTACACTTCGTCATAGCCTGTATTGCTTTCATTCACCGTATTGTAATTGAAAATTTCCAAAGCCCAGATGCCTTCCAAATCACAAAATTCAGGATAGGAAACTCTAGACCAGATGGGATGATTATAAGTCGTGATCATGCCATGGCTCCGCATTTCGTCACACAATTCCTGCGCTGCTTTTTTGCCGTCCCAATTGCCAAAATAGTTCTTGATCTGTCTTCTTTCCAAATGAGCAAACTTCTTTTCTGCCTTTTCTTCCATTTCGGCAGTACCCAGAATCCCATGAATATGATGGACTTTCATTCTGTATTTTCCGCTTTCGTCAAACAGATTCACAGAGGCTTCCAGACCGGGCAGAATGATAAAATCCTCGCTGTCAAACTCGCTGCGATAATCTGTATAAATGTCATGGTCGGAAAAGCATAAAAAAGAATATCCGTTTTCTTTGAAAAGATCTACCACTTCTTTGGGAGAAAGTTTCCCATCGGAATTTGTAGAGTGACAATGAAGATTTCCCTTATACCAGTTTCCTGTTTTGCTGAAGCCTTCCACATTCTTCATACCATTCCCTCCTCAGATTGCCACACAGTTGTGTTCTGCAATAGACAAGTACACTTTTTCGCCGTCCTGGAAAATAGACACACTTCTGAACAGTGCATCCGCATAAACTTCAATACCATCCACGTCAATGGTATAGCGCAAAACATTCCCTCTTGCAATATGCTCTTTGATAACGCCTTCCATTTTGAAACGATCCTCATTGGCGATGGGCGCCTTGGACATCATAATGGTTTCCGGTCTAATGGCAACTTTTGTTTTCCATTCTGTACCGGTGAGTTTTGTGATCTGGTCTGCTTCAAAGATATTGTAGTTTCCGATAAAGCTTGCAGCAAAGGATGTCACAGGTCTTGTATACACTTCCACAGGGGTACCGGACTGTTCAATGACACCATCATGGAACAAATGGATGACATCACTCATGACCATAGCTTCGTCCTGGTCGTGAGTTACAAAGATAGTTGTCAGTCCCAATTTATCATGGATTTCCCGAATGCTCAGCTGCAAAGATTTTCTCAATTTTGCGTCAATGGCACTCAAAGGCTCGTCCAACAGCAATACTTTTGGCTGCATAACAATGCCTCTTGCCAGAGCCACCCTCTGCTGCTGACCACCAGAAAGATTGCTGGGATATGATTTTTCTTTTCCTTCCAGTTCTACAATTTTGATTGCCTTGGAGATACGTTCATTGATTTCCTCCTGGGGCAATTTTTTCAGTTTCAGACCAAAAGCCAGATTTTCTTCCACAGTCATATTAGGGAACAGGCTGTACTGCTGGAAAACCATACCGATATTTCTGTCTTTGGGTTCTTTTGTTGTAATGTCTTCCCCATCCAGAATAATCTGTCCATCAGTCACTTCTTCCAGACCTGCAAGGGAGCGCAGCAGGGTACTTTTCCCACAGCCGGAAGGTCCTAATAATGTTACAAACTGTCCTTTTTCAATCTTCAGGTTGATGCCTTTCAGCACATGGTTATCACCATAAAATTTATTGATATTCTTAAACTCAATGTACGCCATTTTCGGTTCCTCTTTCTTTCTTTCTCTGAATAAAAAATGCACAAGCAGAAATCAGTAATGTTACCACAAACAATACGACAATCACTGCACAGGTACGCTGACCTGATTTTTTCATTACGTCATACAAATACATCTGGGCTGTCTGGAAATGTCCACCAGCAAGGGTATTGACGATAACGAAATCCCCAAACACAATAGCCATAGCAAGCATGATGGATACTGTTACGCCATTCATGATATTTGGTACCACCACGTGGAAAAATGCATAAAATTTGCTTGCACCCAACATCTGCGCCGCTTCGATAAGCTTGTTTGCACCAATACCATGGAGGTTATTGCGAATCCCCTGATAAATATAGGGCAGGATAACAATCATATAAGTGGAGATCAGCAAGAAAATACGATTGTTAAAGGGCTTCGGCACGGATGTATATAAGGACAGTACACAGATGGGCAGGATAACCCCCTGTACTGCATAAGGGATGGTACAGAGAATCTGCACATATTTATCCCATTCCGGTTTATAAATGTAAGTTACATACATTGCCAACAAAACGATGATGGTACACAGTAAAATGGGCACAATGGAAATCAGTACCGTTCTGCCAACAGAAAGCCAGAACACCGGATCAGAAAAAATTTCCACATAAGCCGTCAATGTAAAACTCTTTGGCAGGACATCAATCCATTCTTCAAACAAGGAATAGATCAGCGTCATCACCAAGGGGATCAATAAATACGCAATGATGACAACAATTGCCAGCTTCGCGCTTTTTTTATTTGTTTCCATAAACTCAGATTCCTTTCTTTACAGTCAACTTATTCTGTATCATAATGGCTGCGATCATAAATACCATCAATACAACAGCAATGGCACTACCGAATTCCGGTCTTTGTACCAAGTCCCCCACAAACTGTTCAGACAGACGGATGGGCAGCAAGGATACGTTATTCATCAGCAGGGCATATGCAGAAGCGTATGCAGCCAGCGCATTTGCGAACAATACAGAAAATGTACTCAAGATGCTTGGCATCAGAATGGGAACCCCAATTTTTGTCCAAAAAGTAAAGTTGGTTCCCCCCAGCAGAGCATTAGATTCCTTCCATTCTTTCCGGATGGCATCAAAAGCAGGAATCAGCAGCAGTGTTGACAAAGGTATCTGGAAATACACATAAATCAACAGCAGCCCAAAAATGGAATACAGCGGGAAGTTTGCCAAAAACTCGATGCCGTAATTGCTTCCGATCATGGTCATAACACCTACGTTCCCAAACATGATGATGTAAGCAAATGCCAAAGGCACACCAGAGAAGTTGGATACCATGTTCAGGATACTCATGAAGATATTGTTGAGTTTTCCTTTGGATTCATGTACCGCTTTCGCCCCGATAAATGCCACAATCAATCCGATAATGGAAGACAGGATAGAAATGATCAGGCTATTTACAATGGCTTTTTGATACAGCGGTTTTGTAAAGATATTGATATAGTTCGCAAATGTAAAGCCAAAAGTTTCTCCTTCTGGAACAAAACTCCGAATGATCGTGTAAAGAATCGGAATCAGTTCAAATAAGACGCACAATACCAAAAAAGGTATCAAAGCGAATAAGTATGTCTTTTTCTGTTTCATATTTTACCTCACATATATAGGAAGGCTGTCAAAATTACTCGACAGCCTCCATTTCACATTTATGATTGATTATTTTGCGTATGCAATAACTTCTTCCTGCCAACGAGTACCTAATGTTTTCGCTGTTTCATCCCATGCTGCCTGGTCTTCTACCATTCTAGCATTTGCATACTGTTCATCAGGAATCATTTTTGCTTTTACTTCTTCAGGAAGTTCTACATCACGAACAGGTTTTGCATAGCCTTTTGCCAGGTTGATCTGACCTTCGTCGCTGAGGATATATTCACGAGCCAGTGCAGCGGCATAGGGACGTTTTGTATAGCTGTTGATGATTGTGCAGTAACCACTCTGGATAGATGCTTCTTCGGGTACGAATACGGAGAAATCTGCATCAGGGTTATTTTCAACGAACTGATCGCGGTAGCCCAAAGCGTTGTAGTCCCACAGGAATGCTACACCAACTTCACCTTTTTCGATACGAGCCTGTGTGAATTCACCCAAGTCCAGACGACCCTGTTCTGCGATCTTGCGGAAGTATTCCAGACCAGGATCGATGTTGGATTCATCGCCGCCGTAAGCAATGGCAGCAGCCAGTACTGCGAACTGTGCCTGTGTTGCAGCCTGAACGTCACCAACGGCTACCATATAGTCACCGTTGAGAATGTCTTCAAAGCTCTTGGGTGTTTCTTTTACGATTTTGTTATTTACCAGAACTGTCATTGTGCCGTAGTAACCGATTACCCAGTCACCATCGTCATCTTTTGCCCAATCGGGAATGGAATCCCAATAGCTTGTTTTATATTTCAGTGTTACGCCTTCTTCTTCTGCAACAGGGCCGAATGCCTGACCAACGTCACCGATATCTTTTGTCGCATCTTCGCCTTCTGTTTTAAACAATGCGATTTCTTCTGCACTGGACATATCTGTATCCTGATGTGTCACACCATACAGTTCTTCGATTTCATCCCATGTTTCCACCCAGTTTGCCCAAGTATCAGGCATACCAACGGATTCGATCTTGCCGTCTTCTTTTGCTTTTTCAATAATTTCGTCCACAGACAATGCGTTCAAGTCAACGGTTGCTGTTGTTTCTCCGCCGCCGCAGCCTGCAAGTGTGGACAGACAAAGGCCGATAACAGCTGCTGTTTTGAATAATTTCTTCATTGTTTTACTTTCCTCTCTTTTTTCGTTTATGTTTTTATCGGAGCCAATTATATAAACGAAATATTAAGTCTAACAGCGCGCTTCTGTTAAAAAAATGTGAAAAATTTAATTCATTTTAAAGAATTTTGTATTTTTTCCAATCATATTCTAATCTGCATTCCGTGTACATTATCCCAATACAAAGAAAATTTACAAAAAATCATATTTTTTTAACATACAAAAAGCCGGAGGCTTTCGCCTCCGGCCATATGTGCAGGTAAGTTGAGTTGTTCTTATTCTGCTTTTGTTGCTACATTTTCACAGAAGTTCATGAGCATGGTTGCTACCTGTGCTCTGGTTGCAGTGCCCTGAGGTGCCAGAGTTGTTTCTGTCATACCATTTACAATGCCGTTGGCATTTGCCCACTGCATTGCTTCCACTGCATAGCCGCTGATAGCAGTGCTGTCTGTGTAGCCTGTCAGATCAGCTTTTTCTGTAACGTCATAGCCTTTCAGCTGTGCATAGCGGTACAGGATGGTTGCCAGCTGTTCTCTGGTGATGGAATCACCCAGACCAAATGTGCTGTCATCATAGCCCGCTACAATACCGTTTGCATTTGCCCAAACAATGGCATTTGTGTACCACATGTCTGCTTTCACATCCGCAAAAGGATTTACACCTGTGCTTTCAGGCTGTTTTTCCATGTTGTAGAGAACCACTGCCAGCATTTCTCTGGTCAGAGGTGCGTTAGGTGCAAACTGATTGTCACCCACACCGTTCATCATGCTGTTTTCCACTACATAACTTACGCCTTTGTAGAACCAATCACTTTCTTTCACATCAGTGAATGTGATAGTTTCAGGTTTTGTGGTTTCTTCTGTTTCGGTTTCTTCCGTTGTTGTTTCTTCTTTATCTTCTGTTTTGCCTTCTTCTTTGAAGGTTACGGTAACTGTTACATCACAGTTTGCCATACGGAAAGTATATTTGTCGTCTTTGTCTTCTACTTTCTTTGCATCGATCTTGTCGCCTTCTGCATCGACAATTTCGATTTTGTCTACCACATAGCCCTTGTCAGGTGTGATAGTCAGTGTGATTTTCTGGTCTTCGTCTGCCCAGTCATCGCTGACGGAAACAGTGCCGTTTTTGGGATTGATGATAGTGATGTAGCCATCGTAACGATGAGAGCTAGAAGATTTTTTCTCAGCAGTGTATGTGAAGCCATCGGTTTCATTTCCGCTTACTACCAGTCTGTAGCCTGTCGGAACTTGAATAATCCCACTCAAGTCCTGATATGCAGTAATGGAATAACCTTCTGTCAAAATCATTTTGTATTGTCCAGCATCGATTACAGTATCTTTAGGAATTATAATATCCTCACTCACTGTCATATCGTCTACAAGATAAAGTGTATCGCCACCTTCAACATAAGCTTCGTAAAGGATAAGTCCTTTTTCTGACTGACAGGTTACATTTGCACCATCTTCATAAACGATATTGTTTCTTAAAAATTCCACTCTGTCTTCTTCGCTCATGCTACTCAAGTCCAAAGCCTCATCCAAATTGTTAGTTGTATCGATAAAGTTTACATCACCACTAAATCTCAGTTCCTTGACACCACAGTCTATACGCAGAAGCTCTTCTAATACAGTTTTTCCATCTCCTGTCTGTGTTCCCTCTTTCTGATAATTTGTAATGGTACTATTTTGAATATATAACATATTATCATATGCATTCCGATTACCAGACTGCCCATAGAGATCACTATTGAATGTAATTGCAGAAAAGCTATCACTTTTTCCTGTACTATTGTTGATTCCAAGTATATAAGAATCTATAATATTGTATTCAGCAAAAGCACCCCAGATATTAAAGCTAGTCCATCCACGTATCACAGAATCCTCAACTGTAATCTTTAAACCACTAGTATCTACAATAGTTCCTTCAACACCTTCATATGGTTCATTTGCGCCAGACACATTGATAGAATATCCAAAACCAGAAAGTTCAGAGTTATTTCTCAGAATGATTTCAGAATTCTTCACATCAAATACAGAAATTCCTCTAAAGTCCCCAGTCGCAGTTTCCGTACTAAAGTCCCCATCCTTTGGTACCTTCTGTGTACAGAAAATCTTTGTGCCATCCAAAATCAGGCTGGCGTCTTCCGCAATACCATTCTGTGTAAAAGAAATTCCTCTTTGTTTTGCATAAAATTCACAGTTTTCAAATGTCACATGGGGAGATGTAGCATTTAAAGCCATAATACGTCCATTGACAGCTTCACCATAAATATTTTTCAGAGTTACCTGTTCACTTGTTGTAACATCAAAAAGCGTTTTTCCAGATGCCCCTGTAAAGGTGATATATGCACTCTCACTTCCTTGAAGTACAATGCCTTTATCAATATTCAAAGTATTTGCGACCTCTACAGACGATAATAATTCTACAGTCTCTCCTGAAGACGCCTTCTCTATAGCTTCTTCCAGTGTTGTATAATAATTATCACCTACCTTTGCGACATTTGCATCATAGGGAACCACACCATTCGCTTCTCCACTATTTGGAATCGTGGAATTTTCACCAACTAATGCTTCTGCACCTTCTGTTTCGAATGTTTCACTTTCATCAACACTTGTTTCCGCCGCTACTTGTAGCTGTCTTTCTTCTGCCATTGCTACATTCGGTACTGCAGTTAATGTCATGGACAGCACCATGAAACAAGGCAATACTTTTCTCTTCACTAAAACTCCTCCTTTTCCTGATATACATTTTCCTTATTACAAGTAAATTTTTGTAATAAAAAAAATTATGTATGCTCTACATGTGTTCAGTGTAGCATGTTTGTCATGTGCTTTCAATAAAAATATAGAAATTACGAATTGCTTTTATAGCATTTGAACATATTTCTATCTATTATCGATTTCATTTTCTGTAATGAGATATCATATTAGCTTTTTCTATAAAACGGCTGTCTGTTTTCTCATACAAAAAAGGCGGCAAAGTAACCTTTGCCGTCCTTAAAAATTCCAATATATCGTAATCGGCACATCTCTTGACCCGGAAATTCTTCTTCCCACATCCACATGTTCAATCAACGCCTCCACAATTTCTCTGGTCAAATGCTCCATATGGATATATTTTTCCACCAACTCTTTCCGGTTTTCCCCTGCCCTTTTTCGTTCTTCTATTTCCTGAAGATGCTCTCTGCACATTTCCAGTGCTTCTTCCATTCGTTTTTTCTCCACGGAAAACGCCTTTGTCATGTCCAGATAATCTTCTTCTGTCAAAATTCCTCTCACCTTATCCAGATATAACTCCCGAAGGGCTTTCGTATGCTCCTGTATCTTTTTTTCGTAGGATTTCATCTGACCCATAACATTGCTTTTCTGTTTTTCATAATCATCATTCCATTGAATCCCCCGTTCCAGCGCATCCTTATCCAGATAAATCTCTGCCAACCGCTTCAATTCCTCCATGACTTTGCTTTCTAAACGGCTGACAGATATAAAAGATCCTCCACAGGCATCTTTTGACACGGAGCGGTTTGGACAGGTCAAAAACCGCCACTCTCCCCGTTTGCCGGAGCGAAGCACATAGCCGCATTCCGCACAGCGGGCTTTGCCGGAAAACAGCCCGATGGCACCTGTGGTAAAAGGCTTTGCCTTCTGTTCCCGCAGTGTTTTCACCTTCTCCCACAATTCTTTTTCTATGATAGGTTCATGGGTGCCTTCCACACGATACCATTGCTCCTTTGGGCGCGGCTTATTTTTCTTTGTTTTATAGGAAACACTGCCGTATTTTCCCTGCACCATATTGCCTATGTACATTTCGTTTTCCAGCATATCCGCAATGGTGTAATATTTCCACAGGGTGCTGTTTTTCTGCTTTGCCGCCGTTTTGATGATTCCTTTTCGGCGTTTATATTCCGTGGGATTGGGAACACCTCTGTCATTGAGCATTCGGGCAATAGCAGATTTCCCGTATCCCAGAGAAAACAGCGTAAAAACTTCCCGTACCACCTGTGCCGCTTCCTCGTCAATGATAAGATGCCCCTTTCGTTCCGGGTCTTTTTGATACCCATACAGCGCCGTAGCGCCAATATGAAATCCTTTTTCCCGCCGATTTCGCAGAACACTTCGGATATTCTCGGACATATCCTCCAGATACCATTCGTTGACCAGACCATTGATCTGCCGTGATTTTTTATTGCCTTTCACATCTGTATCGGCATTATCCACAATGCTCACAAACCGAATACCCCACTGAGGAAACAACCCATGGAGGTATTTTTCCACCAACTCTAATTCCCTTGTAAAACGGGACTGGGTCTTACAAAGAATGATGTCGAAATCCCTTTTTTCCGCATCCTCCAAAAGACGCCGAAACTCCGGTCGATTCCGGTCAGCACCAGCGTAGTCATCATCGCTGTAAATGCCGTAAATCTCCCATTCCTGTTCTATGGCATACTGCACCAACATGGATTTTTGATTCTGGATGCTAACGCTGTCGTCCGCAAAACTGCGCTTATCCCGATCTTCTTCCGATAATCTGCAATAGATGGCTGCCTTCACATGGGTCACCTCCTTTCTTTGTGCTAAAACAGCTATCTTCGAATGGTTTCTTTGTTCCGTTCCATATGATTGATAAGGCTGATCCAAGCCTTTGTGAATTGTTCCCGTCTGGGCTCACTGCCGCCATGGAGAAACACGCTTTTGCAATTATTTTCCTTTCTTTCTTTCATACAGTCCACCTCCTATATTTATTTATGCCCTTTGGGATGTACATTTTCCTGCATTGCCTGAAACAATGGAAATGGCCAAAAAACAATTCTTTGCAGCAAAGACCACGCTTCCGTTCTGTTTACAGAAAATTTTCCATCCTTCTTCTTTCCGTAACAGGTTATCTTTCCAAAGGTGCAGCAGAGCAGAAAGCCCGCAGCACCTATGAATACCTCATCGACTTAGCGGAAGACCCAGACGTTCTGGCTCCCCTGCGGTTCCTGCGGGAACGGGAAGTGGTGCACTTTCAGCGATTCGGTGAAGCACTGGAAATTGCCAGAGATCACCTGAACCAAAAACACTGGTTCTTCAAATAAGCAAATCCCGCTAAAAAACAGCAGGAAGCCCTGTTATTCTCAACAGGCTTCCTGTTTTTTTGTACTGCTTTTTCTTTTCATGAAAATCATAGAAAAAAACGTGGTCTTTCTGTGAAAAAGTCTTATAATAAGAAGTAAGATTCATATGCTTGTGTATGACGCACAGCATTGGGAGGTGACCGCCGTATGCGCGATTTTTATTTGAAAAACAGACAGGCTCTTCAGGATTTTCTCATTCTGGGTGGCACCATATTGTTTTGTTTTCTCTTTTTCCGCTACTTGTTCCCGATTTTTCTGCCTTTTCTGGTGGGCTGGCTCCTGAGCCTCATGTTCCGCCCTCTGGCAACCTATCTGGAAAAGCGGCACATTCCCCGCTGGATTGCGTCTTTGTTCTGCATCCTATTGTTTCTGGGGCTCATTTCTCTTTTTGTTGCCCTCATCGGCAACCGCATCGCCGCACAGGCACAGTCTTTCCTGCGGCTTATGCCTCAATACATGCTTCTGATTCAAAATGCATTGAATCGTTTTTGGACACAGCTGGACAGCCTGCTGGTGGTACTGCCTGACCCGCTGCAAAATCTCATTCAGAATTCCACCGAACAGCTGCGGGGCAATTTGTCCTCCATACTGCTTTCTCTGGTACAGAGCACAGGTTCTTCTTCCCTGACTTCCGTACCGAATTTTCTGCTGGGCGTGCTCATTGCGCTGCTGTCTTCCTATTTCTTCACAAAAGACGCAGCCCTCATTCGCAGCCTTTATGAAAAATATGTCCTTTCTCTGTTCCGCACATCCATCCATAATACAAAGCGGAATCTGAAAACATCCGTATGGGGCTATATCAAAACACAGCTGATTCTGATGATTTACACCTTTGCCATCACATTCATCGGCCTTATGGTGCTGCGTTCTCCATTCGCATTGCTGCTCAGCGTCATCATCGCCATCATTGATGCCCTGCCTTTCTTTGGCAGCGGTTTCATTCTCTGGCCGGGAGCGGTCATCCATCTGATTCTTGGCTCTCCCAAACTTGCCATTGGCTATATGGTCATCTACGCCGCCGTACAGATCATGCGGCAGATCATGCAGCCAAAAATCCTTGGTACACAGATTGGTCTGCATCCGCTGCTGACGTTGTTTTCCATGTACTTCGGATATAAATGCATTGGCTTCTGGGGTCTGCTTCTGGGGCCTGTCATCGCTGTGATGCTGCAGGCATACTTCCAGACCCGTGAAAAACCACCCACCGCATAAAAAAAGCGTTTTCAGTTTAGGGGCATCTTCATAAGAAAACAAAGAAAGCCAAAACCCTTATCATTACAAAGGATTT
>NZ_CAJMDQ010000021.1 GCF_905212195.1 uncultured Anaerotignum sp.
GTGACGTTAAACAGATCCTGCCTAAACTGGCTGATGCTATCAGAAAATACAAAGCTAACAAAGCTACAAACTAATTCGTTTGCTACAAAGGGCTTCCCGAAAGGGAAGCCTTTTTTTGTGGAAAAACAGAATGCGATAGTTCATGTGATATTACATTTAGGGCAAAAAACAGTGGATGAAATGTGGAAATGGGAAAAAATCGGAAGAAAGATAAATGAAAAAAATTAGACGAAAAATAAAATCATATATGGTGAAATATGGATTTTCAAAGGGCAATATATGATTTTTGCATAAGAAATTCGTGAGAAAAAACGCAAAAAATAGACTTTTTGTATGACATATGGTATACTGCAAGAAAACAAAATAGGAAGGTGAGTATCGTGCCGGAATTGGATTTTCAATTTAAAGATATTATGCAGATGGAACATCCGGAATTGATTTTGAAAAAGGCAAGACCTTTTATGGACTTGATGATGGAATATCAATGTGCTTTGATGGAAGTGGAAACAAAGCTGAATGTTTTGAACGAGGAATTTGCAGCGAAATACCAGCGTAATCCTTTTGAATCCATTAAATCCAGAATCAAAGAGCCGTTGAGTATCATCAACAAGATGAAACGAAAAGGTTTTGAATTATCTGTTGAAAGCATGGAAAAGAATTTATTTGACATTGCAGGGATTCGCGTTATTTGTTCTTTCTGTGATGACATTTATGCCATTGCCAGCATGCTGACGGGACAGGATGACATCATTCTGGTGGATGTAAAAGACTACATCAAGAATCCCAAACCCAACGGATACCGGAGTTTACATTTGATTTTGGATATTCCCATTTTCCTTTCTTCTGGGAAGAAGCACATGAAAGTGGAGGTACAGTTCCGTACCATTGCTATGGATTTCTGGGCAAGTCTGGAACACAAGGTAAAATACAAAAAAGATGTGGAACATTCAGAAGAAATCGTGGCAGAATTGAAAGAATGCGCTGACGTAATTTCTGCTATGGATTGTCGGATGCAGGAAATTCGAAATAAAATCGAGGGAAAAGCATGAACGATGCAGGGGCAAACAACAAAAATGGTTTATTGGAAAAAGGGCGCAGCGGTGTACTGCATGTGATTTTCGGGCGTTCCGCGGTGGTGCTGGTACTGATTTTGATTCAGCTGATCTTAATGTTTTGGGTATTTGACTATTTCCGAAAAAGTGTACCTTACTTTTTTGGTGGACATTTAATCATTGCACTGGCACTGGTTTTTATTGTGCTGAATCGTCCGTCAAATCCTGCTATGCAGCTTTCGTGGGTGGTCATTATCATGATTTCGCCCATTGTGGGTGGATTGTTTTATTTTTATGTGGAAACCCATCCGGGACAGCGGATTTTGGAAAAGCGGCTGGAAACCCTTTACAAACAGACGGCAAAGTACATCACGCAGGATGAAGAAATTGCCCGGAAATTAGCAGAGCGGGACAAAGGAACTGCAAGGATGGCAGACTACATCCGCAAGCATGGAAATTTTTCTGTATACCAGAATACGAAAGTAACATATTTTCCTTTAGGGGAAAACAAGTTTGAAGCCATGCTGCGAGAGCTGGAAAAAGCCGAAAAATTTATTTTTCTGGAATATTTTATTGTGGAAAAAGGGTATATGTGGGCAAAGATACTGGAAGTTTTACAGCGGAAGGTGGTGGAAGGCGTAGAGGTACGTTTGATGTATGACGGCACTTGCGCATTTAACTATTTGCCTTACCGTTACCCGGACGAAATCAAGAAAATGGGCATTCAATGCAAGATGTTTTCGCCTATTTTGCCCATATTATCCACCCATTACAATAACCGCGACCACCGAAAAATACTGGTCATTGACGGAAAAGTGGGATTTACGGGAGGCGTGAATATCGGGGATGAGTACATCAACCGTCGTTCTCCTTTTGGACACTGGAAAGACACGGCCATTATGCTGGAAGGCGATGGGGTGGAAGGGCTGACACAGATGTTTTTGCAGATGTGGAACGTTACAGAAAAATGCGAAGATTTCGGTAAGTATTTACAGAAAGAAAATTGTGGCATACAGGACGATAGTGGTTTTATCCTGCCTTTTGGGGATAGTCCTTTTGACCGGGAACTCATTGGGGAAACGGTTTATATGGACATCATCAACAGGGCGGAGGACTATGTACATATTATGACGCCATATCTCATTATCGACCATGAAATGGAAACGGCGTTATGCTATGCGGCAAAAAGAGGTGTGGATGTGAAGCTGATATTGCCGCATATTCCAGACAAGAAGATGCCTTTTGCTTTGGCCAAGACTCACTATCCCCAGTTATTGAAAGCGGGGGTACGGATTTTTGAATATACGCCGGGATTTGTGCACGCAAAGGTATTTTCCAGCGACGGCAGAAAAGCTGTTGTGGGAACCATCAATCTGGATTACCGCAGTTTGTATCTGCATTTTGAATGTGGTGCCTTTTTATTTGATCTGCCTGTCATTGGAGAAATCGAGAAGGATTTTGAACATACATTGGCAGAATGTCAGGAAATGACCATGGCGGATTACAGAAAAGGAAGTATAATGCAGAAAATTTGCGGCAAAGCATTGAAATTGCTGGCGCCGTTGATGTAAGAAAATGAAGATAGCTGGAGTTCTTGAAATACGAAGAATTCCAGCTTTTTTTGTGGGAAAAGTGTCTGTTTTTGCAGAGAAATGCGGTAGGAAAAAAAGAGGGTGCGACAGCCTTTGACAGGTTTTGCAGGGAAAAGGTGTTATATTTCATAAAGAAATGACATAGCAAAACCAAGGAGGAAAAAAGATGCGGTATTATTTCGATGGGGACAGCAATCTATACGGATATCATTCCGATGAAAAGCCCTTTACATTTCCCACAAAAGTAAAGCAGATGGGCGCCGTTGACCATAGACGGAAAATCTATGTAGAGGATTATGTGTATACATACTTATATCAATATGGAAAAAGTCACAGCTGCACGGAAAAAGTGGCGGCACTGGTAGGCAGACAGATTGAGATAGACGGAGAAGAAATTCTCATGATCTGCGGTGCCATTCAGGGGAAAGATGCTACAGAGGAAAATGGCACACTGACATTCAGCGCGGCAACATGGGAATATGTGGGCAGTCAGATGGACAAGTATTTCCAGGGGATGACGCTGGTAGGTTGGGTACATTGCCAGCCGGGATTTGGCGCTTTTCTCATGTCCAAGGATGAGGCGTTCCACAAGTTATATTTTCAAGAGCCGTGGCAGGTGCTGTTTGTGGTAGACCCTGTGGACAAGCTGGACACTTTTTACATATACAACGAAGAAGCGGACGTATTACAGCAGGCGAAAGGGTACTTTGTTTACTACGAAAAGAATGAAGAAATGCAGGAATACATGCTGGATCACAGTGTGGTGAAGCCAAAAGAGGCAAAAAATCCGGAAGAAAAACAAGAGAACGAAGAACAGGAGAAGGCAGAAAAAGAAGAAACAAAATCCCTGGAAGGCCCACGGAGAAGGCGGCGGCCGACGCCGGAAGAACGGATTGACGCGGCGCAGGAAATTCGGCGGGTATTGCAGCGGCGGGCAAAAGAGGCGGAAGCGGCACAGCGCAGCAAGTATACCATGCTGACCAGTGTAAGCTGCATCTTATGCGTGATTTGTCTTTGTCTGGGATATGGGTTATTCAGCAATTTGAACAGGCTGGAAGATCTGGAAACGAAAATGGCCATGGTGCAGGATTCTTATACGGTACTGGCGGAGAATGTGGAGGATGTGAAAGTGCAGGCGGCTTTTGCACCGCGCGTGACTGCGGCGGCAGAAGAAGAAACAGAAGAACCGGAAGAAACGCAGAAAACAGAAGGACGGATACACGTTGTGGAAGCCGGAGAAACATTAGGGAGTATCAGTCAGAAATATTATGGCGATGGAAACGGTGTGGAAAAAATTATGAAGGCCAATGGAATGGATAATCCCAATCATATTGTATGCGGACAGGAATTGCTGATTCCATAAAATGTGAAAAAAAACACGAGAAAAACCAGAAATTCAGAAGGACAATGGAATTTCTGGTTTTTTGTGCCTTTGGAAATGGACAAATTACAGCTTGAATTTTACATGGAGCACTTTGCCGATGATGTGCAGACGGGGCAGTTCGGCAGGGGCAAAAACCATGGGCGCATAAGCGGGATTTTCTGCTTGCAGTATCAGAAGGCCGTCTTTTTTCAGCACACGTTTGAGGGTGGCTGTTTCGTTATCAATGATGACGACGGCAATGTCACCGGATTCCACATCATCCTGTTTGCGGACAAAGACAAGGTCGTTGGGATAGATGCGGGCATTGATCATACTGTCACCTTGGACGCGAAGATAGAAATATTCATGGCAGGCAGAAACTTCCGAAGCGTCTACGGTTTCATAGCCTTCAATGTTTTCCACGGCAAGGGCAGGCATGCCTGCATGAACAGCACCGAGAATGGGAATCCGCACAGAATGACGTAAAGAGAAACTTTCCGCAGGCAGATAACCACAGGATACCATCAATTCTTCGTAAGATACCTCGGGGCCGGCAATGGCGCGGAGCAGGTCGGGAGAGGGCGGGCGATCCAGACGCAGGTTCAGGTATTTGGACAGATATGTGCGGTTAAAGCCTGTACGCTCAGAAAATTCGGTGGTGGTGGAATTGCCTATGAGTTTTTGCAACTGTTCTTTGAATTTCACTTTTTGAAACATATACAAAACCTCCTATATATTTTTGTTCAGTATATCAGAAGAAAGAAAAAAAGACAACGGAAATTGTGAAAAAAGTTGACATGAACAGGTGTTCGTGATATGATGATAAAAACATAGTCAAATCGTGATGTAAATAAGTGTAATTTTTCATAATGTGAATATAGTTGTAGAGTTTTGTCGATAATTGTCGATAAAATGTAGTGATTTACGGAAAATAAATCATAAGCATCACGGTTTTGTACACTTTTTGTGAAAATAATTAACGAAAGCAGGGTGTTTATGGGGAAGAAGGAAGATGTATCCAAAATGCATGCGTATTTGCAGAAAGAAGCCGAAAGTACCAGAGGAAAGGTGAAGCGGATGCTTTTGGAATGGGGAGCAAGTTTAGACCAATGCGGCAGAAAACAAGAAGAAATCCGAAAGATTCTGCGGCTGAAAGCAGAATGTGAAGGGTTGGCGGCAGAGGTAAAAAGCAGGAGTATGGAAAAGGGATTTTCTTTGATTGAGGAAGCCTATGACCACAACATTGCTGTTTTGCAGGAGGAAATTGAACGAAAGCTTACGGAAAAAGGAAAGATTGACGGTATGGTGGCTTTGCTGTCTAAGGAGGAACAGGAACTGCTGTTTTTGCGGTATCAAAAGGGATACGGATATGATTATATTGCTTTGAAGCTGAATATGGGGCGGTCTACCTGTTTTCGTATTCATGACAGGATATTGACGGAATTGGCGGAGCGGCTGGAAAAAGACGGATTTTTTTGTGACAAATGTGAAAAAAATTAACAGAAACGATGTTGGGACTTTTTGAGAGTTTTGGTGTGATAGGATTTGTTTGCGGCCGACAAAAGAAGCAAAGGAGGGAGGAGATGTCCCATGAAACATTGAGTGAGAAAGAAAAAGACTTTTGCAGGGCATATGCAGGGGGCATGACAGCGGCAGAAGCTGCAAAAGCGGCGGGATATGCAAGCGGAAGTTACGGAAAACAGCTATTGCAAAAAGAGAAAATTCGGGCTTTTCTGGCAGAAATGGAAACGAAATCGGTACCTTCCAGTCAGAAAAAACAGGAAGGGAAAATTGCACCGGGGGACGAGATACTGGCTTTTCTGACGGAAACCATGCGGGGCAGTGAAGAAACGGACATTAAAACCCGGATGCGGGCGGCGGAACTGCTGGGCAGGCGGAACGGTGCTTTTGCGAAAGAGGAAACGGAAAACAGCCGGGTCATCATCATTGACGACATTGGGAGGGAAGAAGGGTGAAAGAGAAAAAAATATTCCTTTCTTCTCTCATTGGACCGGCGTTTTACGAGGTGCATCGGGACATTGCAGCCCACAGGCATGTACATTACTGGCTGAAAGGCGGCAGAGGAAGCGGCAAATCTTCTTTTGTTTCGCTGGAAATCATATTGGGAATGATGGCTGACCCGAAGGCACATGCGGTAGTGCTGCGAAAGGTGGCTGTGAACCTGAAGGACAGCGTTTTTGAACAGCTCTGGTGGGCTATTCGCAGTCTGGGGGTGGAAGACCAATGGGAAAGCAAGCTGTCGCCCATGGAAATGGTTTACAAAAAGACCGGACAGAAAATCATTTTCAAAGGGGCAGATAAGCCCAGAAAAATCAAGTCTGCCAAGTTTCGGGAAGGATATGTGAAATACATTTGGTATGAAGAAGTGGACGAATTTTCGGGAATGGGGGAAATTCGCACCATTAACCAAAGCCTCATGCGTGGTGGAGAGGACTTTGTGGTGTTTTACTCCTTTAATCCGCCCAGAAGTTTGCAGAGCTGGGTCAATGGGGAAGCAGCGGAAGAACGGGAGGACAAGCTGGTACATCACAGTACCTATCAGACTATGCCGAAAGAATGGCTGGGAGAGCAGTTCTTTCTGGAAGCGGCGTACATGGAAAAGCGGCACAATGAAAGTTACCGACATGAATATCTGGGGGAAGCGGTCGGTTGCGGCGGTGAGGTATTCCATAACATCGTTTTGCGGCAGATTACCGAAGAAGAAATCAGAACCTTTGACCATGTGGCAAGGGGGTTGGACTGGGGATATGCTGTAGACCCTTTGCATTACACCGTGAACCATTACGACAGTACCAGACGGCGGCTGTACATTTTCTTTGAACTGCACAAGGTAGGCATGAGCAACCGATTGCTGGCGGCAGAGATTCAGAAAGAAAACAAAGAAAATGGGTTGGTGGTTTGCGACAGCGCAGAGCCTAAGTCTATCGCTGAGTTGCAGGAATACGGCATTTCGGCTATGGGCGCAAAAAAAGGCCCCGACAGTGTGGTTTATGGCATGAAATGGTTACAGGATTTGGAGGAAATTGTCATTGACCCGAAGCGGTGTCCCATGACGGCAAAGGAATTTACGGAGTATGAGCTGGAAAGCGATGGGAATGGGGGCTGGAAGGCTTATTTTCCGGACAGGAATAATCATGCCATAGATGCGGTGCGGTACAGTCGGGAACGGGATATGCGGCCGGTGCGGATTTGGTAGATTAGATGTTGGAAATAGGGGCAGGCAAGGCGGTATAGGAAGGGAATTTTTGAGGGCAGGAAAGAAAAAGGAAATTTGCCAAAAGGAGTGATTTTTGAGGGGAAATCGTCCGTTTGCATTTGAGGAAAGAAGGACGGGCAGTGTTTTGGCAGAAAGGAGAAAGCATGTATTTATCGGAAATGGATTTGCTTAAAGCCAGACTGACGGCAGAAGGCAGGCTCAGTCAAAGCAGGATTTTGCAGGAGATTCTGCGGGAGGACAGCCAGAGCGAACAGAAACGAAAAATGCGGGAGGGAGAGAGATATTACCGCTGCGACCATGATATTTTACGGAAGGATTTTCGCAGAACGACCATTTCGGAAACGAAAAACGGCGCAGAGGAATTGAAACCATTTTTTAATCCCAACCGCAGCAATCACCACAACATAAATCCTTTTCATCATACGCTGGTAGCCCAGAAAGCGGCGTACTTGGTGGGGAGAGAACCTACCATTATGGTGAAAGGTGAGGAAAAAAGTGAATACGAAGGAGAACTGGCGGCATTTTGTGATGCGGGGTTCAATCGGCTGCTGCATCGCTGGGTAGTAGGCGCCGCAAACAAAGGGGTGGAATATCTTCATGTGTATTACAACGAGGATGGGGAGTTCTGTACCTGTATTGTGCCGGCGGAAGAACTCATTGTTTGCTATGACGCGGTGCATCAGGAGGAAATGACGGACGTCATTCGATATTACGACATCAAAGTACTGGAGGATGGGAAAGAACATCTCCGCAGGCAGGTGGAATGGTGGACAAAAGACGACGTGACCTATTTTTCCGAAAACAGTCAAGGGGAATTTTTGCAGAAAAAACAGGTACCTCATTGGCTTGTGACAAAAGAGGAAAATGGGGAAGAAGTGGAGCGCATTGCCCACAACTGGGGGCGGCTGCCTTTCATTCCTTTGCAGAACAATGGAGAGGAAACCACAGATTTGGAGCTCATCAAAGGGCTGGTGGATGCTTATGACCTGTTGAGCAGCGAAGGAACCAACAATCTGTTGGACTTGGTGGATTTATACTGGGTCATTCAGGGATATGGCGGCGAAGCGGCAGGCGCTATGGCCAAGAAATTGCAAATTAACAAAGCAGTGCAAATCAGTGACAGCAGCGGGCATGTGGAGGCAAAGCAGGTTGAACTGCCTGTGGAAAGCCGCATGAGTTGGATGAAGATGCTGCGGAAGGATATTTTTCATTTTGGCATGGGCGTTGACACCGACAGCGAGGACTGGGGAAAAGCACCCAGTGGTGTAGCATTGCAGTTTCAATATGCCATGTTTTATCTGAAAATCAACGGCGTTATGCCGGAGATTCGCAGGGCGGTGAAAGAGGTGCTGCGATTTGCTACGGAGGATTGGAACCGCAGAGACGGCGGGCAAAGGGACTGGCGGAAAATTCAAGTACAGCTTAATACCAGCGGTATCACTGACGATTTAGAAACGGTACAGATGATTCGGGAGTCCCAAGGACTTGTCAGTGAAAAGACATTGCTGGGCAAGCATCCTTTTGTGGAGGATGTGAACAGTGAAATGGAACAGTTGAAGAGAGAAAGAAGCAAGAAGGAGGAAACAACATGACACAGGAATTGATGCAGAGATTGGGGATTCAGAGCCCGGAAACAGCAGAAAAGGTAGAACAGTTTCTGCTGGCATTGGAAGAAAGAAACAGACTGCTGACAGAAAAAAGTGCAGCACTGGAAAGAGAAAAAACACTGGCGGAAGAAGCCCTGCAGAACGCGAAAAAAATTGCGGCTATGGAAAAAGCCATTCTGGAAGCCGGCGGCAAGAATGCCAAAGCCATTCTGGCACTCATTGACGCAGACGAAGTGACACTGAACGAAAAAGGGGAACTGGAAGGGCTGGATCTGGAGGCAGTAAAAGCCGAAGCGCCTTATCTGTTCAACGAAAAAGAAGAAAAGACAAAAGGCACAGGTTTTCAGGCGGCTTACACCAAAAAGAAAACAACAAAGGAAAACGAAATTGCGCAGACATTCAGAAAAGCGCTGAGAAGATAAGGGGGAGAAAATATGAGCATCAACACAATGGAATACGCAGCAGTATTTATGCAGGAACTGGACAGTCAGATGGTGGAATGTGCCACCAGCGGCTGGATGGAGGACAACGCCGGACAGGTGCAGTACAGCGGCGGCGCAGAAGTGAAGATTCCTAAAATGGAACTGAGTGGTCTGGGGAATTATGACAGGGATAAAGGCTTTGCTACAGGCAGTGTGACTGTCAACTATGAAACAAAGAAGCTGACACAGGACAGAGGTCGCGCTTTTCAGGTGGATGCCATGGATGTGGATGAAACCAACTTCGCGGCAGTGGCAGGCAATGTTATGGGGGAATTCCAGAGAACAAAGGTCATTCCTGAAATTGACGCTTATCGTTACAGCACCATTGCCCAGCTGGCAGAAACAAAGAGCAAGAAAAAAGATTACACACCAGCGGCAGATACCATTCTGGAAACACTGCTGAATGATATGACAGAAATTCGTGACAAAGTTGGCGATGGTATGGAAATTGTGGTGACCATGTCCGCAAAGGTGGCAGGGATGCTGGATCTGGCAAAGGGCGGCAACAATGTCATTGACAGCGGCGAATTTACTCAGGGCAATATGACACTGAAGGTGAAGGAAATTGATGGTTGCCCTATCATTCGTGTGCCTTCTGCTAGATTTAAAACAAAATATGATTTTTATGACGGTGTTTCTGGCGGCAAGGAAACAGGTGGTTTTGTGGCGGCGGCAGATGCAAAAGACATCAACTGGATTATTGCCGTAAGACAGGCACCCATTGCCGTTTCCAAAACAGATGTAACACGTATTTTTGACCCTATGACAAACCAGAACGCAAATGCGTGGAAAATCGACTACAGAAAATACCATGATCTGTGGATTACAGACAATGGCATGGAAGGCGTGCTGGTCAGCGTAAACAACGCCGAATAAAGGCGGTGGAGCCATGAAAGAAGCGATTTTAGCAAAAATGGCAGAGCTGCGGCAGGTGGGGGCGGAAGATGCCGCCCTTGCCTTTGCGGCAGAGAGAAGTATGGAAATGGTGCAGGCTTACTGCAATCTGGAGGAAGTGCCAGCAGAGTTGGAACATGTTTGTGTTTGTATCGGATTGGAAATCTATGACAAAGGCAGCTTGCAGGAGAGCGGCATCAAAGAAATTACAGAAGGAAAGGTTTCTGTGACATTTGCAGAGGAAGCAGATACGGCAGGGGCATTTTTGCTGCATTATCAGGAGGAATTGAACCGTTTTCGAAAGATGCAGTGGTAAGAAAAAGGGGGGATACCATGGCAGGAAGCTGGCAGGCGGCGAAAAGGGCCGTAGAAAGTCATTTTACGGATAAGTGCCGTGTGACGGAATTTACAGAAGAAGAAACGTCCTGGGGGGAGACCCGTTTCAGCGCGGTGCAGGGAAAAGAAATGACTTGCAGGCTGGTGGAAGAAGGCGATGGCAGTGATATCGAGGGGCTTCTGGCTTACGGACAATGGGAAGGGGTTTTGCTGTATCCCACGGAAAATCACATTGCAGCAGGCAGTCAGGTGGAAGTGACGAAGCCAGACGGCAGGGAGGTCATCTTTTTTACCACAGGAGAAACCCTTTCTTACAGCACCCACAAAGAAACGGTTTTGACACGGAAATGTCCCTTTTAAGGGGGTGATACGTGATGGAAAGAAAAGATATGATGACACTGCTGAAACGGGCAGTGATACAGGCGTTAAAAGAAGGATTTTCAATCCCCGTGTATGGAGAGCACGTGCCACAAAAGACGAAAGTACCCTGTTTTTCTGTGACGGTGGAAGAAACCACCCAGAAAAGGCTGTTAGGACGGCGCAGGGAAGTGGAGGCAAAGCTGAAAGTGCGCTACACAGAGGCGGAAGAAAAAGACAAAAAGGAAACGGCGGCTGCAGTGGCGGATGGGCTGTACGAGGTGCTTTGGCTGGTTGGCAGTGCAGAGCGGTTTGGGGCAAGGAGTATGTCTCACACCATGACAGAGGACGGCGTGGATTTTTTTGCCACTTATGGCTGGCAGATCATTGTGGAACAGCAGGAAACCCTTATGGAACGGCTGGAATACAACGGGGAAAAGGTGATCGGATATGAAGAAAACGAAGTTTGAAAAGGCGCAGCTTCTGGAAAGCAAAACGCTGGGATATGGCAGGGATTTGCTGGAAGCAGTGCTGGAGGATGGAAAAAGGTATACAAAGGAAGAAGTCGCAAAGGCGGCAGAAGCGTATTTGCAGGGAAAAGTGAAGGAGGAGAAGTAATATGGCATTAGGCGGCGGCACCTTTTTGGTGCAGAACAAGGTATTGCCGGGGGCGTACATCAATTTTGTATCCAGACCAAGAGCCATGGGTGTCATGGGCGAAAGAGGCGTGGTCTGCATGGGCATGGAACTGGATTGGGGTCCTCAGGAAATGATGACGGTGGAAGCGGCAGATTTCCAGACAAATGCCATGGAGGTATTCGGTTTTGGATACAGCCATGACAAAATGAAGGATATGCGAGAACTGTTCTGCGGGGCGAAAACAGCGAAGATTTTCCGCATCAACAGCGGGACTGCGGCAACTGCCACCATTGGCGGAATGACAGTAACCGCAAAATACGGCGGTTTGAGAGGCAATGACCTGCGTGTGGTGGTGGCAGAAAACGTGGACGAAGAAGGCATGTTTGATGTGGCTACCTATATGGAAATGGAACAGGTGGATGTGCAGACAGTAGCGGACATTGATAGTCTGGAAGAAAACAAGTTTGTGACATTCAGCGGCACGGGGGCACTGACACCTACAGCGGCAACCCCTTTGACAGGCGGCACAACAGAGGAAGTTTCCGGCAGCGGATACACAGATTTTCTAGCGGCGGCGGAAAAAGAGGATTTTAATGTGCTGGCGTACAACGGTATGGATGAGGTGACAAAGAAGCTGTTTGTAAGCTTTACAAAACGTCTGAGAGATGAGGAAGGCGTGAAGTTTGTGACAGTTCTTTATGATTATCCTCAAGCGGATTACGAGGGCATCATTTCTGTGGGTACAGCAAAAGAACTGGTTTGCTGGACAGCAGGTATGGAAGCCGGAGCGGCTGTGAACGAAAGTCTGACCAACCGCAAGTATGACGGGGAATACGAAGTGGATGCAAAAGACACTAAAAGCAATTTCATCAAAGGGATTCAGGCAGGAAAATTCCTGTTTTACGATGACGGCGGCGAGATTCGTGTGCTGCGGGATATCAACTGTTTCACTTCTTTTGAAAGCAACAAAAATAGTGATTTTTCCTCAAACCGTGTGGTGAGGGTGCTGGACAGCATCGCCAATGACGTGGCAAGGATTTTCAGCCAGTATTATCTGGGTAAACGCAGCAACAACGCAGATGGCAGAAATCTGCTGAAAGCGGAAATCATTGCTTATCATGAACAGCTGTTACAGCTGGAAGCAATCGAAAACTTTACAGCGGAAGACATTACGGTACAGCAGGGCGTGGAAAAACAGGATGTGGTGGTATACGAAAGCGTACAGCCTACAGATGCCATGGAAAAACTGTACATGAGAGTGGAAGTTGTGTAAAAGGAGGAGAAGTATGGCATATTTACGGGCAAAAGATACGGTAAACGGTGCCTTGGGCACTTGTTACGCCAGAATTGACGGGGAGCGTCACGAACTGATGCAGGTGAAAAACGTGACAGCTACCGTAAAAAAAACCAGAACGGAAATTCCCATTCTGGGACTGACAGGAAAACAGCACAAAAGCGGCGGTTGGGAAGGCACCGGAAAAATGACGGTGTATTATGTTTCCAGTCTGTTCCGCAAGGTGATGCTGGATTATATGAAAAATGGCGTGGACACCTACTTTGAGCTGATGCTGACAAATGAAGACCCTACAGGGGAAACAGGAAAACAGACAGTGCTGCTCAAAGATGTGAATATTGATGAGATGGTCATCGGGAAGCTGGATGTGGATCAGTTTGCGTTGGAGGAAGATATGACATTTACCTTCGGGGATGCAGATCTGCTGGATGCTTTTGACGAACTGTAAGAATAGGGGCGGGCGGCAGGGAACAAAAGGAGGAGACGTATGCAGGAAGCGTTTTACAAAGAAAATGCAAAGGCTTTTCGAGAAACGGAGTGTTCCATTGCGCCAAGGTTTCAGCGGGATGGGAAAGAAATGCTGTGGAAGATTCGAGCCATTTCTCAGGCAGAGAATGCAGAAATCTGGCAGAAAAGCGGAGAAAATCCCAAAAGATATGAAAGCATGATACTGGCGGCATCGGTGGTATTTCCTGATTTGAAAGGGGCAGATTTACAGGACAGCTACGGTGTTATGGGGGCAGAAAATCTGCTGGAAAAAATGCTGACCGCTGGAGAATTTGCTGCTTTGCAGGAGGCCGTGGAAGCGGTGAATCAGTAAGGGGGGACGAGATTGTACCGATTTTATTTGAAACAGGGGGAAACACAGTTTTTGTTCCCCGTGACACCGTCACAGGTGCAGACGAAAGTGGGAAACTGCAATGAGACGGTGCAGATTTTACAGATGGGGCAGGCAAATCTGCTGAAAAATGTCGGACTGGAAGAAGTGCGGTTTCGGGCGTTGTTTCCCGGCAGGCAGTATCATTTTGTGCAGGTGGAAGAAGGATTTCGGGAGCCATCTTATTTTCTGGAACGGTTGAAGGATTTCAAAAAAGCGCAGAAGCCTGTACAGCTCATCATTTTCCGCAGACTGGCGGATGGAAGTCAGATTTTTTGCAGCAATGTGGAAATGGGGCTGGAGGAATACACCATTGTGGAGCAGGGCGGCGAACAGGGGGATTTTTGGGTGGAAATTTCTCTGAAGGAATATCGGAAAATGCAGAGCATTGCTTACAGACCTGCTAGCAATGGAAATACATTAGAAAAACAGCCTGCCCAGCGTCCTGCAAAGGAAACGGCGAAAACGTATGTGGTGAAAAAAGGAGATAACCTCTGGAACATCGCTAAAAAGGAACTGGGAGATGGGTCGAAATTCGGAGAACTGGCAAAGAAAAATGGCATCAGCAATCCATCTTTGATTTACCCGGGGCAGGTCATCAAGCTGTAAGGGGGCGGAAAGATGGAATATCGGATTTTGATTGCCCATAACGGTACGGTGTATGATGCTACGCCGGTGACACTGGAAGGTGTGGAGCTTGTCCAGAGTGTTCGCATGGAGGCAGGCTGTCTGCGGTTTTCGGTAGTGCGTGACGGCATTTTGAACTTTGTGGAAGGGGACAAGGTGCAGTTTTATGTGGATGGGCTGCTGCGGTTTGCTGGCTGGGTTATGACAAAAGAGAGAACTTCAGCCCAGATTATTGCGGTGACTGTCTATGATATGCTTTTTTATCTGGCAAAAAACAAGGACACTTATGTGTACTGGGACAAGACGGCAACGGAAGTGGCAAAAATGATTGCCGCAGGGGCTGGGCTGCCGGTAGGAACCATGACAGATACGAGATGGAAGATTCCACAGCGCATTGAGGAAGGGCAGACGCTGTTGGATATGATTCAGTCTGCTCTGGACTTGACGGAAAAGGCAACGGGAAAGGAATATTTTTTCTTTGACGGCGGCGGCAGGCTGATGTTACGGGAACGGCAGGAGTTGGTGACAAATGGGGTGCTCCGCTGTGATGGAGGTATCAGCGATTACTGGTATCGGACGGATATCGGCAAGGATACCTGCAATACGGTGAAGCTCTATCAGGCTGGACGAAAGGAAACGGAACATCTGGCTTTTCAGGCGGAAAACGCGGAGAAGGTGGGAACATGGGGAAAGTTGCAGTATTATGCCCATGTGCCTTTTACATTAACAGAAGCCCAGCTGAAGAAAATGGCGGAAAGTGTTTTGCAGGAAAAGTGCCGGGTAGTGAAAGAGTTGACTGTGGAGAACATCAATGGGGATTTGTTTTTGACAGCAGGACAGTCTGTATTTCTGGAAATTCCCGATTTGGCGGAGATCGGCATTGCCAAAATGAGCCTCATTGAGAAATCCACCCATATTTTCAAAGATGGGGAACACAAAATGAAGCTGGAAATGAGAGTGGAGGAGTAACATGAGAGAGATGGAGTGTTTTTTTCAGGAAAACTGTTATTTGCCGCCCAATGAGAAAATCATGGTGTCTGACAGATTTGGAGATGGGGAACTGCTGTGGGAGATTCGAGCGGTAAGAGAAGCGGAACTGCGAAAGATGGAGAGAGAAACAGAAGAAAATCTCTGTGCAGCGGCGGTGGTTTTTCCTGACTTGCAGGACAGAAAGTTATGGGAAAGCTATGGAGTAAAAAGCGGTGCGGAAGTACTGCAGAAAATGCTGACACCAGCGGAATATCTGCGTCTGCAAAAGGCAGTTATGGTACTGAACGGATTTCAGAAGCGAAAGGAAGAACGGAGAGAAACGGCAAAAAACTGATACGGGAGGGCATTGACGAGGCGGATTATGCCAGTTATGCCCTCCGAAAGTATGGGGTGCGTCCCAAGGAATGGGTGCAGATGGATTTGGCAGAGCGGATGTTTTACTGCGCTGTCATTGATTTGGAAATAGAAAAAATGCAGGAGGCGGAAAGGGGGTAAGGTTATGGAAATAGTATCTTTTCTGAAAATGTGGATGGATGTCTGGAATGAAGCAGAAGATAGAGGGCTGAAGATGCCGGAGGAAGCAGCTTTTTTTCAGGGAAAAGAAGCGGAAAATGATGAAGTTATGAAAGAAATCATTAAGTTTTTGCCGAGAAGAGAGTTTTCGGCAGAGGATGGAAAAATGGCAGTGGATTCTTTGGAGAAGGCTGTTTCTCAAAAAAATTTGATGAGTATTTTGGAAAAAGGACAGAACGCAGGGGAAAATATTTCTTTTATAGAGGAAAGAAAAAAGAAGATTGCTGCCAATCTGGAAGTCATTGGAGAGAGAATACAGGAGAGCAGACAGGGAAAGACAGACGGAAGTTTTTGGATGGCACAGACAGAAAAACCTGTGAAAATGCCGACAGAAATGGCTGGAACAGGCATGGAGAAAATGAGTGAAACCTTGCTTTCACCAATATTTGCGGCAGATGGCGCAGATGGAGAAATCCTGCGGCTGCTGCGGCAATGGCAGAAGAAAGAGAATACTTCTGAGGCATCCCAGCAGATTTCTATTTCCATTGGGCAGGTAAGAGAAAGTGCCGATGTGAATCAGGTTATGGAGGCGTTGACGGCAAAACTACGGGAAGCCCATCTTTCCGGTGCGAGAAAGGCAAGAGGGGGTTGAGGAATGATTGAGTTATTGAAAGAAATCGCCTTAGAGGCAGTAGATAGAGGAAGTCTGGCAGATTTCTGCACAGGAACCGTTGTAGCGGCGGCACCCCTTTCCATTCAGATTGAAAATGGCCCTTTGCTGGCAGAACGTTTTTTGCTTTTGAGCAGAAATGTGACGGAACATGAGGAATTGGGACAGATTCGCACATGGACAGAGGCGGAAGGAGACAGATGGTCTTTTTATCGCATGATTCGAGGCAAGGCTTTGCAGGCAGGAGAAAAAGTGCTGCTGGCAAAGGCGGCGGGCGGACAGCAGTACATTGTGCTGGACAGGGTGAAAGGAGGAGGTCAATGATTCCTACAGGAACGGAAATATTGATACTGGATACATCAGAGCATATGCCCTCCATGACATACCGTATGGCAGAAGAAAAAAAGGAAGTCCGCGGGGCTTTGGACGGCATGGAAGCGGTGAAGCAGGCTGTTTACAAGATATTGCAGACGGAGCGGTACAAATATGTTATTTATGACTGGAATTACGGTGTGGAACTGGAAGACCTTTTTGGAAAAGCAGTCAGTTTTGTGATTCCAGAGCTGCAAAGAAGAATTACAGAGGCTCTCCTTGCTGACGACCGCATCGAAGCGGTAACAGATTTTTCTTTTGAAACAGAAAAGGGCAGTGTGACGGCGGCTTTTCGGGTACAGACCATATGGGGGGATTTGGAGGCAGAAAGGACGGTGGAAATCTGAATGTACGAAAGCTATGAAGAATTGATGGAAAGAAAGCTGGCAATGACCCAGGACAAGAGGGACAGACGGCAGGGAAGTCTGATTTTTGATGCCATGGGGCCAAATGCGGCAGAAACAGCGGCTTTTTATGCGGATTTGACGATGCTGGAAGACAGAACTTTTGCGGATACGGCAACGGGGGATGATCTGACCAGAAGATGTGCGGAACGTGGCGTGATTCGCAAAGAAGCAACAAAGGCGACTTTTTACGGAAGTTTTGTGGATGCAGAAGGAGAATCTTATCCAGTAGAACCGGGAGAACGGTTTTATCTGGAGCCTTATTACTATCAGGTACTTATGGAAGAAAACGGCAGAGTGGTGCTGGAATGCGAAACAGCTGGAGAGGATGGCAACAGTTATCTGGGGACATTGCTGCCGGTGAATCATCTGGAAGGGCTGGCAGAGGCAAAGCTGACGGAGTTGCGGACAGACGGCGAGGATGCAGAAAGTGACGATATGCTGCGGAAGCGGTATATGGACAGTTTTTCAGCTGACGCATTTGGTGGAAATGTTGCGGACTACAAGCTGAAAGTTGGGGCTTTGCAGAATGTGGGTGGCGTGAAAGTCTATCCTGTGTGGCAGGGGGGCGGCCCTGTGAAGCTGGGGATTATTGACCAAGGATGGAAAGCACCTACGGAAATGGAACTGGAGGCTTTGCAGAAAGAAATTGATCCGGAGAAGCGAGGAGAAGGATACGGCATTGCGCCCATCGGACACAAAGTAACGGTGGAAGGTGTAACGGAAGTGAAATGCAACGTTTCCATGGAGATCACCTGGCAGGCAGATGCGGATACGGAAAGCGGCAAGCGGGAGATACAGGAAAGAATCGAAGCGTATCTGCTGGAACTGCGGAAAGCATGGGCGGAATCGGAGTATCTGATTGTAAGAATCAGTTATCTGGAATCGGCAGCTCTTGCGGCGACAGGGGTGCTTGATGTGCAGAACTGTACCATCAATGGACAGGGGAGCAATTTGCAGATGGAGGCGGATGAGATTCCTGTTTTGGGAGAATTTGAGGTGGTGGCATGACGGCACGGCGATATTTACAGTATTTACCTGATTTTGTAGCGGAATATGCAGAATTTCAGAAATTAGGCGAAATGGAAGGAGAAATTCTGGAAGAAGAAAGCAAGGCAAAGCAGGAGATGGAGCAGGACCAATGGATTTTGACAGCCACACGAAAAGGGCTTTTGCGCAGGGCTACCATGATAGGCTTATCTGTTGCAGAAACGGAAGATACGGAAATTTTGCGGGAAAGGGTGCTTTCCTACTGGAACAGCAGAAGACCATATACGTTTTTTATGATGCAGGAATGGCTGGATACGTTTTGCGGTGCAGGAAATTATCAGGCGAAACTGGATTATGGCGCATATCGTCTGACCATTGTGCTGGAACTGAAAGAAAAGGAAAAGAGAGAGCAGATTTTATCCTATTGGAAAACACTGATTCCGGCCAATCTGGTATTTGAGGTGCTGCTCAATACCAATACCCACAGAAAAGTGGGGGCGCTGACACATGGACAGCTGAAAGAAAGCGGCTGGACTTATGGGGAGATTCCTTTTGCAGATCTGTCAGAGTATGCAAGTGCATAAGCAAAATACATGGGTTTGTTTTTCGGAAAGAAACGGAAGAGATTGGAGAAAAAATCTTTTCCGTTTTTTCTTTGTCGGAAAAATGATATTTTTCTTAAAATCCCCTAGAAAGCCTGACTTTTTTGGAAAAAGACTTGCAGGCAGAGCGTGAGTATGATACAATACCTTTACTGTTTGAAAATGAGAATGGTTTCTTATGACCATTACAAATAATATTGGGAGGTTTTGACACATGGCAACACTTAGTTTAGTATTATCAGTGGTATTGGTTATTTTATCTGTATTACTGTGTGTAATCATTCTGTTACAGTCCAAACGTTCTGCTGGTCTGGGCGCAATTGGCGGCGGCGGCAGCGGCGACACATACTGGAGCAAAAATAAAGGCAGTTCTATGGAAGGCGCTTTGGAAAGATATACAAAAATCGGCGGCGCTCTGTTCATGATTCTGGCACTGGTAATCAATTTGATTGGATAAGAACGAATGAGGGATGCAGAAATGCGTCCCTTTTTTTGTAGAAAGAAAGGAGAAAAGGAGGAACTATGGAGAAAGAACAATTACAGGAAAGAAAAGAACGGATTCTGGAATGTATGAAAAATCCGGCATATGTACCCATGAAGCGCAAAGACATGCGTGTGCTTCTGGGTGTGCCGGAAGAAGATCGGACATATTTTGAACAAATCATTGCGGAACTCATTGATGAAGGAAAAATATTTGAAACAAAAAGAGGAAAACTGGCTGTGCCGGAAACATTGCAGATGGCAACGGGAACATTCATCAGCCATGCAAAGGGCTTTGGCTTTGTAACACCGGATGAAGGCGGTGCGGATATTTTCATCCCTGCATCAGAAACCAACGGCGCTTTGCAGAAAGACCGGGTATTGTATAAAGTGACCGGTGGCGGCGGCAGCGGCAGAAAAGCAGAAGGCACCATCATCCGTGTGCTGGAAAGAGGCATGATCCGTCTGGTTGGTCTTTTTGAACAGGTGAAAGGCTTCGGTTTTGTCACAGCAGACGATAAAAAGGTAGCAAAAGATATTTTCATTTCCAGAGAAAATACCATGGGCGCTGTGACCGGACATAAAGTTGTAGTGGAAATCACGGATTACGGTGAAGACAGACGGAATCCAGAAGGGAAGATCATCGAAATTCTGGGACATATCAACGATCCCGGTGTGGACATTCTTTCTGTCATCCGCAGATATGAACTGCCTGTGGAATTCCCTGACGAAGTATATCAGGAAATCGAAAATGTGGAACTGGAAATCAATGAAAAAGAAATGATGGGCAGAGAAGATTTGCGTAATGTGCTGACCATCACCATTGACGGGGAAGATTCCAAAGATTTGGACGACGCTGTTTCCCTGACAAAGCTGGATAATGGCAATTATGAACTGGGCGTGCATATTGCGGACGTTTCCCATTATGTGCAGGAGAATACTGCTCTGGATAAGGAAGCATACGAAAGAGGTACCAGTGTGTATCTGGTAGATCGGGTCATTCCCATGCTGCCCCATAAGCTCAGCAATGGCATTTGTTCCCTGAATCCTCATGAAGATCGTCTTGCCCTGAGTTGTATCATGGAAATCGACCACAGAGGGTATGTGGTGAACCATCGGGTAGTCAATTCTGTGATTTATTCTGACTACCGTATGACATATACAGCCGTAAGAGAAATTCTGGAGGACAAGACACCGGAACTTTTGGAAAAATATGCAGAAATCGTTCCTATGCTGGAAGAAATGAACGAACTGAGAGAAATTCTGGTGGCAAAACGGAAAAAACGTGGTTCCGTAAACTTTGACCTGCCCGAATCCAAAATCATTCTGGACGAGCAGGGTAAACCCATTGACATCAAGCCCTATGACCGGAATATTGCCACAAACCTTATTGAGGAATTTATGCTGGTCTGCAATGAAACCGTTGCGGAAAACTTCTTCTGGCAGGAAATTCCCTTTGTGTTCCGTTCTCATCAGGAGCCTGACGAGGAAAAAACAGAAAAAATGGAACAGTTCATCCGTGGCTTTGGCTATCGTGTGAAGAAAAAAGATGGGGAAATCCATCCCAGAGAAATCCAGCGAGTGCTGGCGGAAGCGGAAGGCAAGCCAGAAGAACGCATCATTACCCGTATGGTATTGCGCAGTATGATGCAGGCAAGATATACAGCGGACAATCAGGGACATTTTGGTCTGGCGGCGAAATATTACTGCCATTTCACATCACCTATCCGTCGTTATCCTGACTTGGAAATCCACCGCCTCATTAAGCTCACATTGGCAGGCGAAATGAGCGGCAAACGGGAGCAGTCCTATCGGAAGAAAATGCCGGACATTGCCCAGCATTGTTCCAAACGAGAACGTGTGGCGGAGGACGCCGAACGGGATACAGATGCACTGAAGAAAGTGGAATTCATGCTGGATAAAATTGGCGAAACTTATGAAGGCATCATCTCCGGCGTCACCAACTGGGGCATTTATGTGGAACTGGCAAATACTGTAGAAGGCATGGTTGCCCTGAACCAGCTGGATGATGACTACTATGAATTTGACGACAGAAACATGCAGGTAGTCGGCAAGAGAGGCGGCAAGATTTATCGCCTTGGGGATGCTGTGCAGGTGACTGTGGCAAAGGTATCCAAGGAATTGGGAACCATTGATTTTGTATTTGCAGAAGAAGCCTTTGAATTTTAAATGATTATCTGTCAAAAGCTGGAATCGAATGAGGATTTCAGCTTTTGACGGAGATTTTTCCTGTATGGGTGATGCTTCTTTAGCAGAATATATGGAAGAAATGTATTTTGGTATTTGCGAAAGCTGTCATATTTCTTTCGAAATTTGTAACAGAAACGTCATTTGATTTTTTGGGAATCTGTGATATAATCTATCATGCAGAAGAAAACGCACAAAGCAGACAGAACGGAAGTGAGCCAATGGCAAAGGGAAACGGCACAAAGCTGATCGCACAGAATAAAAAAGCATATCATGATTATTTCATCGAAGACGTGTATCAGGCAGGCATTTCTCTCGTTGGCACAGAAGTGAAAAGTCTGCGGGCTGGCAAATGCAGTCTGAAAGAAAGCTTCATCCGTATTGAAAACGGGCAGGCTTTCATTATGAACATGCATATCAGTCCTTATGAACAGGGGAATATCTTCAATAAAGACCCTCTGCGTACCAGACGTTTGCTGCTGCACAAAAACGAAATCCGCAAGATTGCCGCACAGGTACAGGCAGCCGGATATACGGTAGTACCTTTGAAGGTCTATTTTGACCGCAGTCTGGTGAAAGTGGATATTGCGCTGGCAAAAGGTAAAAAACTTTACGACAAGCGTGAGACCATTGCCAAAAACGACATGCGTCGTCAGGCGGAAAAAGAGTTTAAGATTCGTAATCTTACTTTATAAGACACACGGGGATGTAATGGTTTCGACGGGAGTCTTGAAAGTAGGGATAGCCATCCGCAGCCCGGTGAACTGCGTCATCAAGCCGGAAACTTTTCTAAAAAGAAACGACAACAATAAATTAGCATACGCTGCCTAATTGCGGCAGCTGTCAACCCCCGGATTCCTGCCGCCGGGGAGCTTGGCATCGACTTGGCGGGGCACTTTTTCGCTTAAGCTTTGCGGCGGAAAAAGATTCATGAAGCTACCGAGGAACATAGCCTGTCATTCGGCGATGGTCTGAGGGAATGATAAAAGACTGACTGTGATGGGAGAAGTTCTTACAGATGGGTTTTCGGACAGGGGTTCGACTCCCCTCATCTCCATTCTAAGAACAAAACAAGCTTTGCTGCATGAAGCGGCAACGGGATGTTCCAAAAAAGCTGCGCAGAAGATTTCTTCTGCGTTTTTTTGGATAATTTTATGCGAAAAAAGGGGGATTTACATGAGAAAGAAATTATCATTGCTGTTTATGGCGCTTTTTCTGTTCATGGGCGTACCGCAGATGGCGCAGGCAGCAGAATATCCGTATGAGGTAGAAGTCAATCTGACACAGAATGTGGTCACTGTTTATAAAAAAGATGCCGCAGGGAACTATACCGTGCCTGACAGAGCATTTGTCTGCTCCGTAGGCCCTGCCACACCCACCGGCACATTCCGTACCACAGATAAATATGTATGGCGTGCACTGTTCGGCAATGTTTACGGACAGTATGCCACACGCATTACTGGCAGCATTCTGTTCCATTCCGTACCTTATTATACCATGTATGATAAAGGCTCTCTGGAATATCTGGAATATAACAAACTGGGTACATCTGCTTCCATGGGCTGTGTGCGTCTGACAGTGGAGAACGCAAAATGGATTTATGATAATTGTCCTGCGGGAACTACCATCCGTATGGTAAAGAATAATAATCCTTTGCCCATTCAGCCGGAACAGCCTCAAAAACTGGATGTGAATGATACAAAACTGAGAGGATGGGACCCTACAGACCCTGATCCGGCAAACCCTTGGCATAAAGTCCTGCCGGACAATGCCAGAATGGAAAGCATCAATGTCAAAAGCCCCAGAAGCAGTTTTGCTGTGGACGCTTTTTATGGCGGCGGTACTTATTATCTGACAGCAGACGATGCCAATAAAGTATTCGTTCAGCTGGGCAAGACACTGACTCTGCCTGTTTCTGCGGCAGATACCACCAAAGCCATGGGAACTTCCCAGATCACATATCAGGGAAAAACAGCAGAAGTATCCTATTGTATCTACGAAGGCAAAACATATTACAAACTGCGGGATCTGGCAGCGGCGACGGAAACCGATATTTCCTGGAATGCGCAGACAGAAGATATTGTTCTTTCTGATGCTCAGGAACAGAGCTGGCTCAATCGCGTGTTGATTCGCAGAAATCTGGCCGTAGAACTTTCCGCATAATATGAAAAACAAAGCCTGCATGCATTCGCCATGTGGGCTTTTTCTATGCCTGTTTGGAAATCATATTCTGGAAATTCTTAAAAAATCTGTCATTTATACTAATTTTTCGGTGGTTTTGTTGATTTTTCCTCGTCATTGTGGTATGATGCTCGGGAAAAACCCAAAGAAAGAGGGAAAAATATGGGATGGAAAAAATTAACGGTCATTGTTGTGGCGGCAGCTGCCCTGGTTGGCGGCGCATTGTCCCTTTCCATGTATCTGACCAGACAGCAGCAATTGGAAATGGAAGTTGCAGATGAAAAACCTCAGCCTCCGCAGGCGGGTGATACCACAACATTGGCAGATATGGAAAATATGCCAATTTATTATGATGACGAAGAAGTTCTGCTTCTGCCTGTCAGAAACGTAGTGGAAGGTCTGGGCGGCAGTGTTGCCTGGGATCGCGAGAAAAAAGCAACAGAGATTTCTTTCTATGGTAAGAAACTTATTTTGAACCGCGGCAGCAGAGATGCGGAGCTCAATGGCTATGAAATTACATTGGATCGGGAAGTGGAAGCCATCAATGGCTGCCTGTATGTTTCTTCCGATGTATTTTCTGAGTATTTTGCAACAGAAGTCATCTGGGACAGCAGCCAGCAGCTGGTGACCATCAAAACAGGTGACAACACCAAACCAGTCATTGCAGGACGCATGCTGGAAGGTGTGGACGGAGAACGGAATTACTCAGCGGAAATTCCTGTTGTAGTTGGCCTGAATGATATCAGTTATGAAAAAAGTCTGAATGATGCCTTTGAATCCTTTGCACTGGAACAGCTGGCATCTTTCCCCAACGTAGTTCCTGCGGAAGAAGCGGAAGAAGCTGCAGAAGAAGCAGAAGCAGTGGAACAGTCCGGTGAAGGGGATGCGGAAGCACAGGCTGAAGAAGAAACAGCTGCGGAAACAGAAACCGATACAGAAACAGAAGCAAATGCGGAACAGGCAGAAGCAGCAGAAGAAACTGCGGATATGCCAAAACCCGATCATGTACGCCTTGGTTTTGTGAAGGGTTATATTGGCGCAGAATTCCTTTCCTTCTATTGGGAAGTGGATGTAGACGGTAAACTGACCAGTCAGGGTGTGAATATCGACCTGCAGGGCCAGAAGTATGTAGATATTTTCGATTTGACAGCCAGCCGTGACATCGAAACAGAACTTCATGTCTATGCAGAAGATGTAGATCCTGAAAATTACTACATTTCAGCAGACAAAGAATGGATTTTGCTCTCCAATGATGAAGAAAACGGCACTTATCAGGCAGTTTCCGTACCTGCGGAAATGGCACAGAGTGTTTGGAAGGATAAATACAAGTTTTTAATAGCATAAATAGATGTTTCAAAACACCTCTATGAAACTATCATAGGGGTGTTTTTGTGTATACAATATATTTTTTGCGTCTTTGATATTTTCGTATCAATCTTCGTGAATGTGTATGAATTTCAGTACAAAATATTACCAAGAAAAAGACGTTTGTCTGACATATAAGCGCGGTATTTTTGCAGATACATCGTGAAAAGGAATGTAAATTGCATAAAAATATTTTTTTATACATGATAGGCACCGTCAATTCGCACAAAGGGTCTTTTGTTAGAAACATAACGGTTTTATTTCCATTTTGCGGTTGAAATCGTAGGAATTTGATTGTATAATAAACAAGAACTTGAAGCAGTGCTGCGGTCAGGCAAAAGGGGGCTGTTGTATGACAAGGCTTTTGTCATAAATATACTCTTTCCGGGCAGGCAGCACGGCATGCACGGTTTTCCGTGCAGACCTAGGGATTTCCCGAAAGCAAAGTTTTGTAAAATACAGAAGATTTACAAAATAAGGAGGAGAACAAAAAATGTCTAAAGTAATGAAAACGATGGACGGTAACGAAGCTGCTGCATACGCTTCCTATGCGTTTACAGAAGTAGCTGGTATTTTCCCCATCACACCTTCCTCCCCAATGGCTGAAAAAACAGACGATTGGGCAGCAAATGGCAAGAAAAACCTTTTTGGTCAGACTGTTAAAGTAGTAGAAATGCAGTCTGAAGCAGGTGCTTCCGGTACTGTACACGGTTCCCTGGCAGCTGGCGCTCTGACAACAACTTATACAGCATCTCAGGGTCTGCTGCTGATGATCCCCAACATGTACAAAATCTCCGGTGAACTGCTTCCCGCAGTATTCCATGTAACAGCTCGTGCGCTGGCAGCTCACGCTCTGTCTATCTTTGGTGACCACTCCGACGTTATGGCTTGTCGTCAGACAGGTTTCGCTCTGCTGGTTTCCAACAGCGTACAGGAAGTTATGGATCTGGCTTGCGTAGCACATCTGTCCGCAATCAAAGGCCGTGTTCCTTTCCTGCATTTCTTTGATGGTTTCCGTACATCTCACGAAATCCAGAAAATCGAATGCATCGACTATGATGAACTGGCTAAAATCATCGACATGGATGCAGTTAACGCATTCAAGAGAAACGCACTGAACCCTGAACATCCCGTTATCAGAGGTACAGCTCAGAACCCTGACATCTACTTCCAGGCTCGTGAAGCAGCAAACAAATTCTATGATGCTCTGCCTGCAGTAGTAGAAGAATACATGGGCGAAATCAACAGAATCACAGGCAGAGATTACAAACTGTTCAACTACTATGGTGCTCCCGATGCTGAAAGAATCATCATCGCTATGGGCTCCGCTTGTGAAGCTATTGAAGAAACAATCGACTACCTGGCAGCAAAAGGCGAAAAAGTTGGTCTGGTTAAAGTTCACCTGTTCAGACCTTTCGTAGCTGAAAAACTGCTGGAAGCTATCCCTAAAACAGTTAAGAAAATCGCTGTTCTGGATAGAACAAAAGAACCCGGCGCACAGGGCGAACCTCTGTACATGGACGTTTGCACAGCAATGTTCGAAGTAGAAAACGCTCCTGTTGTTGTTGGCGGCCGTTATGGTCTGGGTTCCAAAGACGTTACACCTGCACAGTTCATCGCTGTATATGCTAACCTGTCTCTGGACAAACCCAAAAACCACTTCACAATCGGTATCGTGGACGACGTAACCAACCACTCTCTGGAAGTTGGCGAAGAAGTTAACGTTACAGGTGATGACGGCACAATCAGCTGCAAATTCTGGGGTCTGGGCGCTGACGGTACTGTTGGTGCTAACAAAAACTCCATCAAAATCATCGGTGACCACACAGACATGTACGCACAGGCTTACTTCAGCTACGACTCCAAAAAGTCCGGCGGTATCACACAGAGCCACCTGCGTTTCGGTCACAAACCTATCCGCTCCACATACCTGGTTAAGACAGCAGACTTCGTTGCTTGTCATAAACAGGAATACGTTCACCTGTACGACATGGTTACAGAACTGAACGAAGGCGGTACATTCCTGCTGAACACAACTTGGTCCGTAGAAGAACTGGAACAGCACCTGCCCGCTAAACTGAAAAGACAGCTGGCTGCTAAGAAAGCAAACTTCTACATCATCAATGGTACAGAAATTGCTAAAGAAATCGGTCTGGGCAACAGAATCAACACTGTACTGCAGGCTGCATTCTTCAAACTGGCAAACATCATCCCCATTGACCAGGCTGTAGAATACATGAAAGCTGCTATCACAAAATCCTATGGTAAGAAAGGTGACACAATCCTGAACATGAACTACGCTGCTGTTGATCGTGGTGTAGACGGTGCAGTGAAAGTTGAAATCCCTGCTTCCTGGGCAACTGCAGAAGATGCAGAAACAGCAGCTGCTAGAAAATCCACAGAATTCGTTGATAAAGTTGTAGCTCCTATGAACGCACAGGAAGGCGACAAACTGCCCGTATCCGCATTCTCCGGTAGAGAAGACGGTACATTCCCTTGCGGTACAGCTGCTTACGAAAAACGTGGTGTTGCTGTTGACGTACCCGAATGGAACGCTGAAAACTGTATCCAGTGTAACCAGTGCTCTTATGTATGTCCTCACGCAGCAATCCGTCCCGTACTGCTGACAGAAGAAGAAGCTGCAAAAGCTCCTGCTGCATTCAAAGCAGTAGACGCTAAAGGCGGCGCTGCATTTGCTGGTCTGAAATACAGAATGCAGGTTTCCGCTCTGGACTGCCTGGGCTGCGGTAGCTGTGCAGTAGTATGCCCTGCTCCTAACAAAGCTCTGGTTATGAAACCTCTGGCTACACAGGAAGCTGAAGTTGCTAACTGGGATTACGCAATCGACGAAGTTGCTCCTAAAGCTAACCCTATGGGCAAAGGTTCCGTTAAAGGTTCTCAGTTCGAACAGCCTCTGCTGGAATTCTCCGGCGCATGCGCAGGCTGTGGCGAAACACCTTACGCAAAACTGGTAACACAGCTGTTTGGTGATAGAATGTACGTTGCAAACGCAACAGGCTGCTCCTCCATCTGGGGTGGTTCCGCACCTTCTATGCCTTACACAACAAACAAAGATGGCCGTGGTCCCGCTTGGGCTAACTCCCTGTTCGAAGACAACGCAGAATATGGTCTGGGTATGGCTTCCGCTGTTAAACAGATGAGAAACGGTCTGAAAGATAAACTGGAAAACCTGAAAGCAATCGACGCTTCCGTTGCAGGTGTTGTTGATGCTTGGGTTGACACAATGTTCGATGGTGAAAAATCCAGAGAAGCTTCCGACGCTCTGGTAGCTGCACTGGAAGGCTATGCTGGCACAGATGCAGAAGCTAAGAACATCGTTTCCTACGTACTGGAAAACAAAGATCAGCTGGTTAAAAAATCTCAGTGGATCTTCGGTGGTGACGGCTGGGCTTACGATATCGGTTACGGCGGTCTGGACCACGTACTGGCTTCCGGCGCAGACGTAAACGTAC
>NZ_CAJMDQ010000022.1 GCF_905212195.1 uncultured Anaerotignum sp.
CCCTGCAGGCCAGGGCTGCCGGCTCTGCCTTCTGTCAGCAGAGGAGAAGAAGCCGGTTCCACACCAATGATCTGCACATCGGGATTCTTTTCTCTCAGATAACGGCCCACACCTGTGATGGTGCCGCCGGTACCGATGCCTGCCACGAAAATATCCACTTTACCGTCGGTATCTTCGTAGATTTCAGGGCCTGTGGTTTCATAATGCGCCTGAGGGTTTGCAGGGTTATCAAACTGTCCGGGAATGAACGCGCCGGGGATTTCTTTTGCCAGTTCTTCCGCTTTGGCAATGGCGCCAGCCATACCCTTTGCCCCTTCTGTCAGCACCAGTTCCGCACCAAAAGCGGACATGAGCAGACGGCGTTCCATGCTCATGCTGTCAGGCATAACGATGATGGCTCTGTAGCCTCTTGCCGCTGCCATAACAGCCAGACCAATGCCAGTATTGCCACTGGTAGGTTCGATGATGGTCGCGCCTGCTTTCAAAAGACCTTTTGCTTCTGCGTCTTCTACCATTTTCTTTGCCACACGGTCTTTGGCACTGCCGCCGGGGTTCAAAAACTCCACTTTTGCCAAAACTTTCGCATCCAGATTATGGATTTCTTCCAAGTGTGTCAGTTCCAGTAACGGCGTTTTGCCGATCAATTCTTCTATATTTTTGTAAATCTTTGCCATGGGAATCATCCTTTCCGCGATTTTTAAACATAGTATCACTATAGGTTTTGTATGTCAAGCTATTTTTTTCAGCCTGCATCTGTTCTCATATTACCACATTCCGCCGCTGCCTTCAAATAAACTTCATGCTTGTTTCGCTTTCTTTTCCTTGTATACGCTCTTTTTTTGTGCTAGTATTTTAATGGAAATATTCATTGATTGAGATATAGAAAGGAACGATTCAAATGAAAATCGGACGCAACGATCCCTGCTGGTGCGGCAGCGGAAAAAAATATAAAGTCTGCCACGCAGATTTTGACGAAAAACTGGCAGAACTGAAATCCAAAGGGGAAAAAGTACCTCCCCATTCCCTCATCAAAACACCGGCACAGCTGGAAGGCATCCGCAAAGCCGGCAAACTGAACACAGAAATTCTGGACATGGTAGCGGAAAACATCCATGCAGGCATGTCCACAGAAGACATCAACAAACTGGTACATGAATACACCATCGCCCACGGCGGCATTCCTGCACCTCTGAACTACTGCGGATTCCCTAAGAGTGTCTGCACATCCATAAACGATGTCATCTGCCACGGTATCCCCTCTCCCGACGAAATCCTTCAGGACGGGGACATCATCAACGTAGACGTTACCACCATTCTGGATGGTTATTACGCAGACGCTTCCCGTATGTTCTGCATTGGTCAGGTCAGCGACGAAGCCAAAAAACTGGTGGAAGTCACAAAAGAATCTGTTGATCTGGCGCTGGCGGAAGTAAAACCCTGGGGGCATCTGGGTGACATCGGTGAAGTCATCAGCAAACACGTTTATGCCCACGGCTATACTGTCCTTCATGACATCGGCGGTCATGGCGTCGGCAACGACTTCCACGAAGAACCCTATGTATGCCACATCGGCAAAAAAGGCACCGGCATGCTGCTTGTTCCCGGCATGGTATTCACCATCGAACCCATGGTAAACGAAGGGGAAGAAGATTTCTTCCAGGATGAAGAAAACGGCTGGACCATCTACACAGAAGACGGTTCCCTTTCCGCTCAGTGGGAATACACCGTTGCCATTACCGAAGACGGCGTAGAAGTCATTACCCATTGATTTGATTCATACAAATGAAAACGTGAGGTGTTGCATTTATGAACGGTTCCAAACACATTTCCAACTGTTACAGCGCCTTACAGGGACTCTACTGGATGAGTTACGGCGCCATCTATACCTTTGCCGCCGTATTCCTTCTGGACAGAAAATTCACGGATTCACAGGTCGGCACACTCATTGCGCTGGCCTGTGTTTTTTCCGCAGTGTTTCAGCCCTTTGCGGCTGCGGCAGCTGACCGGGGAAAGCGGTTTTCTCTGCGGTCTTTGATGACGCTGATCTGTCTTTTGACCATCGTCCCTATGGTTCTGCTGTTTTTCTTTCCACAGCAAGCCCTTTCCGGCGTTTGTTATGTGATTCTGCTTCTGCTGCATCTTGCCTTCCAGCCTCTTTTGAGCGCATTAGGCATGCATCTGCTCAATAACGGATATTATCTGAATTTCGGTGCTGCCCGCGGCATCGGCTCCATGTCCTATGCTGTCCTTGCCTTTTTCCTCGGGTCTTTGACGCTGATCTTCGGCCTGCGCTGTCTGCCTGTCATTGGCAGTCTGCTGTATCTGCTTATGGCAGTGTTGTTGCAGGCATTTCCAGAAACCAAACGGAGCGGCTCATCCATCGTGTCCTCTCGGGGTACCGTTTCCATACTGCGGGAAAATCATCGATTTGCTGTCCTCTGTCTGGGTATCATCCTCATTTTCATTTCCCACAGTGCCATCAACACCTACATGATTCAGATTCTGCAGAAAATCGGCAAAGGCAATCAGGAACTAGGTCAGGTCATGGCGTACACCGCCGTTCTGGAATTTTTTGTAATGGTCGGTTTTTCCAGATTCGTCAAAGGACGAGACTGCGGCAATATCATGCGATTCACGGCCATTTTCTTTGTGCTGAAAGCTGTCTTTGTTCCCTTGGCACCCAATCTGCCCATGATTTACGTGGCTTTTCTGACACAGATTTTCTCCTTTGCCTTGTTCACACCGGCTTCTGTTTACTATGCCAACGCCATTCTTCCTGCCGGGGACAAAGTAAAAGGGCAGGCAATGATCACCATTGCCATCACCATCGGCAACATCGCCGGCAGTTTTCTCTGCGGCCATTTCATCACCCTTTGGGGCATCACAGCGGCCATCTTGGTGACAGCTGCCATTGCCGTCATTGGTCTGATCTGCTTCTTCCTTGGCGCAGAAAAAACAGGGCCCATTATCTTTTCTGAAACGCAAAAAAGTGCCGAATCATAAGAAAACAAAAAAGCTGAAATCCTTTGTATGGATTTCAGCTTTCTTATTTTCATTGAGATTTTATGACCTATCGCAATTCGGGCGTTTTTCTCATGCCCATAAAATAGCGATTTCCGTCAACACAGTTTCTTCTTCATCAAAAATGAATGTAATGGTTTCCCACTGGCCGTCTTTTTCTTCCACAAATGTTTTGGTATGCACCACATCACCTCTGCGGCATTCCTTCCGGTATACCACACGGATGTCCTTCAGTGTCATGCCGTCGTAAATTTCATCAGGCACATCATCCAGCGCCCATTCCAGATATTTCACGTTATTGGCATGGCCATTGGTGTCCGTATCCCTGCGGGTCACTGTAAATCTCTGCTGTGCCGTCGGTTCCCCTTCTGGCATCGGCGGCATACGGAACTTTTCCCCTTCAATGGCAGGGGGCTGGTTGGTGCCGTATTTCTCAATCATATCATCGGGCACATTGGTGGGTTTGCGTTTTGCAAAATCCATGTAAATCCAGCGGGACATGCCATCGGCAATCTTTTCTCCCTTTTCGTCAAAGAGGTAATAACCTCTTTCCGCCTGCATTTTCCGGCATTTGTTGCTCCATGTTTCCAAGCGAATGGTTTCTCTGTGAGCAGGCATGCGGTATACCATGATATGCCAGTTGATAACTGCCCAGCCGCACTGAAGCTCCGTCAGATAGTCCAAGGTATATCCAAGCGTATCTGAGTGGTCAATGGCCGCGTTTTGCAGGGCAGACAGCAGTGCCGCCGGAGAAAGGGTCCCTTTCTGGTCTACCTGATAATAATTGATGGTCTGTTCTTCCGCGTATCCTTTGCGTTCCATAAAAAACCTTCCTTTCCGGCAGTTCTTACAGCATAGGAGAAATGAGCCTTGCCACGGCTTCTTTCACCTTGAACCACCATCTTCTTCTGTTGTACCATTCTCTGGTGATTTCCACAGAGCTTTTCAGGTCGTTCAAAAAGTCCTGTTCCAGTTCTCTGGTAAAAGCGGCATCATACAAAAAGGCGTTGACTTCAAAGTTCAGGTCAAAACTGCGGATATCCATATTGGCTGTGCCCACAGAAGACATTTTCCCGTCGATGCACAGGCTCTTGGAATGGATGAAACCTCTTTCATACTGATAGCATCTGACGCCTGCTTCCAGCAGCTGTCCCAGATAGGACATACTTGCCCAGTATACAAAGAAATGGTCTGGGTTGCCGGGAATCAGTATCCGCACATCCAGTCCTGACAAAGCTGCCACCCGCAGAGCTTCGAAAATACCATCGTCAGGCACAAAGTAAGGCGTTGTCAGATAAATATGATGCTCCGCTTCATTGATCATTTTGAAATAGCCGTTGTGTACGTTATGCCATTTAGTATCGGGGCCGCTGGAAACAATCTGCATGCGGATGCCTTCCGACTGTTCCCGCAGAGGGAAATACCGCTGTTCCAGCTGAACAGCGCCATAACGTGTGGTAAAATTCCAGTCTTTGATAAAACGCATCTGCATCTGGTCAATGGCGTCGCCTACCACCCGCAGGTGGGTATCCCGCCAAGGGCCATAGCGTTTGACAATGCCAAGATATTCGTCACCGACGTTAAAGCCGCCGATATAACCCACTTTCCCATCGATGATACAAAGCTTTCTGTGGTTGCGGTAGTTGATGCGCACAATGAATGGCGGCAAGAACGCTGCTGTGTATCCACCGGCTGCGTGGAGTTTGTCAAAAAAGTCTTTTGGCAGTCTGGAATTCCCCATGCCGTCATAAAGCAGACGCACTTCCACGCCTTCCTCCGCTTTTTTCGTCAGTTCTTCCACCAGACGGGTGCCCAGCTTGTCCCCACGCCAGATATAATATTCCAGATGGATAAATTCCTTTGCCTGACGAATGTCACGGACAAGTGCCTCAAATTTGTCAGCCCCGGTGATAAACCGTGTCACCTTATTGTTGAATGTCATCCAGTTGCCGGAATTCAAATGCAGATAAGCAAGGTCTGTCAGATATTCCGCATCCACCAGTCTGCCGCCTTTTTCGATGATTTCTTTCTGGGCTTTTACCCTGCCCACACATCGCTCATCCTGCAGCAGGTATTTGTAATAAACCTCTCGGTCGTACTCCTCTTTGACCCGGAACATCTTTTCCCGCTTGCTGTTTCTGCCGAAAATCATATAAATGACGAACCCAAATACGGGAATGAACAGCAGCACCAGAAGCCACGCCCAGCTGCTGGCAGGATTTCTTCGTTCAAAAAACACCACGAAGCCAGCCAAAATCACGTTGATGACCAAAATCCCGATGGCGATATACGCCAGAATGGAAACAATCTCCATAGACTTCCCCCCTTCTTTCCAAATATAAAATATGAGAAATTCAAATAAAATTCCATAATATAGTATACGCAAAATACGTCTGAACCGCAAGTTGAGGTGCAGCAAAAATTTTGAAAATTTTCACTTTTCCACTTCCCTATTCTTCTAATCTCTGATACAATAGAGTGACGTGAGAAATACAAAGGAAAAGCCTTTTGGGCTTTTTACTGCAAGGAGGAACATTTTGTGAACATTAACGCATCCGATATCATCATTATCGCACTGATTGTTGTGGCTGCTCTGCTGGCAGGCGCTTATTATCTGAATAAAAAGACCATGCGCCGCATGATTCAGGCACAGGACTTCATTGACCAGAACCGTATGACTGTACAGGCGTTCATCATCGACAAAAAACAGGAAAAACCTTCCGCTACAAACCTGCCTAAAGCTGTTTTCGATCAGCTGCCCAAAATGGCAAAAATGCGTAAGGCAAATCTGGTAAAAGCAAAAATTGGTCCCCAGATTGTGACACTGATGTGTGATAAACCCGTTTACGAAGTACTGCCCGTGAAAAAATCCCTGAAAGTGGACATTGCAGGCATGTATATCGTTAGCGTAACCGGCATGAATCTGGCTGATAAGAAAAAGAAAACATTCACAGAAAAAATGACCACACGTATGAACAATGTGGTTTCCGATCAGTCCCAGAAAGCAAAAAATAAAAAATAAGCAAACAAAAAGCTGAAATCATTTAAGATTTCAGCTTTCTTATTTTTAAAGAATTTTATAAAACTTTCAGATACTGCTTTTAGTCTTCCATGGGACGGATTTCCGCGCCAAAAGGCATCAATGCCAGTGCGGCAAATTTGAAATGCTGCAAACCAAAGGGAATGCCAATGATGGTCAGGCAGCTGACCACACCCATGGAGATAGAGCTGATGCAAAGGCCCAGTCCGCCCAGCAAAATCCAGATGACATTCAAAAGGACAGAGCCGGAAGACATGTTCCCGAAATACACTTTCTTACCAAAGGGCATGAGAATCAGCTTCGCAAACTTGAAACACTGCAGCCCCACAGGAATGCCCACAACCGTAATGCAGCACAATACACCAGCCAACAGCCAGCATATTGCGGAGAGCAGACCGCCAAATATGATCCACAGGATATTCAGCAATACATTGATGATAGACATCTCATTCCTCCTTTTCCTTACTTTTTCGATAATATTCTATGACTTTACAATAATCCGGTTCTTCCAGAGCCTTCCGTCCTTCTTCTGACAGACGATACACGCCTTTTTCCACCCGTTCAAACCAATGGTATACATTGCTGCGGAGTATGGACATGTACTTTTCTTCCAGTCCCATCTCCCGCAGCTCTCCATATGTAACGGCTTCCCGATTTTCCAGAATACAGCACAGATGCAATGCTTTTTCCCGATAAGCCGTCACGATTTTCCTGCGGTTCATGCCGCCGGTATTGGCAGAAACCTGTCTGTTTTCCAGTTCCGCCTGCAGCCGTTCCCGTTTCTTTCTGTTTTTCCATGCCAAGCTGTCCGAAGGCGTCAGCACCACATCTACGGTCTTGAGGGGACTATCCAATGCCACTGTTAGCAAACCGATTTCCAGTCGTTTCAGCAATTTCAGCATATTTTTCCAGCTTTTTTCCCGCTGTCCCTTCTGAGGACGGGGAATAGCAACAAATACCTGTTCTGTCAGGCTCTGGCGGTCTAATGCCTGATAGACCAGCTTCAGCTGAAAGGATTTTTTCAGCTCCACAATGACCAGTTCCCCATCTTTTTCCGCCGCAATGTCACAGTCTTTCACTTCTGCCTGCACCCGGTACCCTTCTTCTTCCAGAAAGCGGCAGACAGGCTCGTATAAATCTGTTTCCGCAAATGTCATGCCTGTTTTCCTTTCGCCATAAAGGCTTCAATTTCTTCCACAGTCTTAATCATGTCTTTTGTCATGATTTCGCATCCGTCTTCTGTCACCAGCGCATCATCCTCAATACGGATACCGATGCCCCATTCTTCAATATACAGTCCCGGTTCCACTGTCAGCACCATGCCCGGCTGGAGCACACGTTCTGTATACCGTCCGATGTCGTGGGTTTCCGCACCCAGATAATGGCTTACCCCATGGTAATAGTATTTCGCCACATCCGCCATGGTTTTCACCAGACCGATTTCTTTCAATGCTTCCAGATAATGTTCTTTCAAGATTTCATTCAAACGGGAGAAAGGCTGACCGGGACGAATGGCATCAATGACCTTCTGCTGTCCTTCCAGCACGATGTTGTAAACCAGTTTCTGACGTTCTGTGAATTTGCCATTCACAGGGAAGGTACGGGAAATATCCCCATTGTACCAATCCACCTGTGCGCCGCAATCTACCAGCAGCAAATCGCCGTCTTTTGTCTGACCGTTGTTTTTGGTGTAGTGAAGGATGGTGCCTCTTTCCCCAGCGGCAGCAATGGTCTGGAATGCTTTTTCCCTTGCACCGTGCTGCATGAGAGTAAAATCAAAGTGGGCTTCGATTTCATATTCCATCATACCGGGACGGGCATTTTCCATCATGGCTTCCACACCCATTCTGGTAATGTCCATAGCTTTCCGCATTTTTTCCAGTTCGTAAGGCTCTTTGATCAAACGCAGGTCACCAAAAATGGGATACAAATCCCCCACTGCCATAGCTGGATATTTTTCCCGCAATTCTTTGGCAAAACGCAGTGCAGGTGTCAGCACGTCATCCCATTCCCGATGTTCCAAGTCCACATAGATTTTTGCAATGTTGTTGCGGAACACCATCTGGGCAAAATCATCGGTGAACGCATCAATGGGGCGAATGTCTGTCATACCGCTGATTTCTTCCGCTTCTTCTGTTGTCATGTTTGCCCCTACCCATTTGGCAAGGATGCCGTTATCTCTGGGAATGAACAGGGTTTCCTGCAAACCGCCGCCGATTTTTGCCATAAGGAATACGCAGTTTTCCCGTTCCACCCCTGTCACATAGTAAAAGTTACGGTCAGGAGAAAAGGGATAATATTCATCCCCTCGTTTCAGGGGTGCCTTTCCTGCGAAAAGTACAGCAGCACTGCCTTCTTCCAGTCTGGCTGCCAGTTTTCTTCTGTTATCTATGAAAAACCGTTCTGTCATGTCATTTGCCTCCTTAAATATCCTACCAAAAAACTTTGAATTTTCTATGATGAAATTCTTACAAATTCCTTTGTACGAAAAAACGCACATTTCCTTGAAAATGTCATTTCTCTATATTAGAATTGTAGCAAGGAACGAAAAAAATGCAAGTCTGAACAAAAGAGAAGGAAAGAGGGATACGATTGAATAAAGAATGGAAATTTGCCTTTGAAAAAACCATCCCTGTTCTGGCAGGATATCTTTCCATCGGCATTGCCTTTGGTCTTTTGATGCAGAATATGGGATATAATGTCTTTTGGGCGCTGCTCATTTCCCTGATACTATACGCAGGCTCTATGCAGTTTGTACTGCTGCAATTTCTCACGGGCGGCACATCACTCATTACCGTTGCCATCATGACTTTGCTGGTAAACAGCCGTCACCTGTTCTATGGTCTGTCTTTCATCGACACCTTCCGCAGCATGGGCAAGAAATATCTGTATATGGTTCATTCCCTGACGGACGAAACTTATTCCCTGCTGTGCTCCTATGAACCACAGGAAGGCATGGACAGCAAAAAAGTCATGTTTCTTATGAGCATTTTCGACCACTGTTATTGGCTCATCGGGACTGCTTTGGGCTCTCTTGCCGGCAGCCTCATCACCTTTGACACCACAGGCATTGACTTTGCCATGACTGCCCTGTTCACCGTCATTTTCATCGAGCAGTGGAAAGGGGCAAAAAGCCATATTCCCGCTTTAACAGGGCTCATTGCAGGCGTTGGCTGTCTGCTGGTATTCGGCCCCGATAACTTTATCCTGCCCACACTGCTCATCAGCGTTGCCGTTTTGATGGCACTGAAAAGCCGGATTCTGGCAAAAGAACAGGAGGAATGATTATGATTACATCTACACAAACCCTCGCCATCATCCTGACGGCTTCCATATGTACCTTTCTGATTCGTCTGGCGCCCTTTGCCATATTCGCAGGCAGAGAAATTCCTGCCCCTGTGCAGTATCTGGGAAAAGTCCTTCCCGCTACGGTCATGGCAGCGCTGGTGGTATACTGCCTGAAAAGCACCACCTTTTCCGCTCCTTCCGGTTTCCTGCCCCAGTTTATCGCCGTGGCAGTGGTGGCAGTGCTCCATCTTTGGAAAGGCAAAACATTGCTGAGCATTGTCGGCGGTACGGTCTGTTACATGATATTGGTGCAGGTGGTTTTTCCTGCGTAAAAGAAAATCACAAGGTATCTTCATAAGAAAACAAAAAAGCCGAAATCCTTATGACACAAAGGGTTCCGGCTTTCTTATTTTATCTGTTATGTTTTCCGAAAAAGAACTTGCTTTTGATTGTAACGGAATCAAAAAACAGTATACCCTTTTTCTCCAAAGAACGCTTTCAGTTCTTTTTCTTTGGCTTCTGTTCTGCCCTGAACCGCTTCGGGCTTGCCGCCGCCTTTGCTGCCGAAGGCTTCTTTCATTTCCGTCGCCATGGGGCGCATATCTTCTGTGCGACTCATGAGCACAAAGGCATATCCTGTGCCAGCAGGAGCAAAGACTACCGCTGTACCGCCAGTTTTATCCAGAATGGTATCTGCCAGATGTACCATATCCTTAGAATCAAAGTCTGTGGCAAATACACAGGCTTTGGGTGTTTTGCCTACTTTTTCCGCAATGTTGTTGATTTTTTCCCATTTCATGCGGCTAATGATTTGTTTCAGTTCATCCCGTTCTTTCAAAAGGGCTTCTGTTGCCTTTGCAATTTTTGCGGTGGGTACGGAAAGCATTTCGGAAATCGCCGCCGCATTTTCTGTTTTTTCGTCATAATCTGCCAATGCACGCATACCACAGACGATTTCCAGTCTGGTGCCGCCTTTGTAATTCTGGGCGGAAAGAATCTTCACCATGCCGATTTCTCCGGCTTTCTGCACATGGGTGCCACAGCATGCACAGCAGTCATATTCCCCAATTGCCATGATGCGCACTTTCCCTTCCAGTGCCTTTTTGCTGCGGTATTCCAGCTTTTCCAGTTCTTCTTTGGAAGGATAAGTCACTTTTGAAGCCACATTCCGCCAGATAGCTTCGTTGGCAGTCCGTTCCAACACAGGCAGGTCTTCGGCGGGAATTTTTGTATTGAAGTCAATCAAAATGGCATCTTTGCCCATATGGAAGCCCACGTTGTCACAGCCATATTTGCCGCAAATGATACCGGAAAGGATATGTTCGCCAGAATGGTTCTGCATCAGATCAAACCGATGGTTCCAGTCAATATGACCTTCCACTTCTGCCCCCACTTCCAGAGGCTTGTCAGTGATATGAGAAATCACGCCGTCTTTTTCCCGAACGTCTGTCACCTTTGCGCCGCCCAGTGTGCCAATGTCCGCAGGCTGTCCGCCGCCTTCGGGGTAAAAGTAAGTGCCTTCCAGCACCACGGCAAAGTTTTTGCCCTTTGGCTCACAGGATACCACCTTGCCTACAAAGTCCATGGTATAAGCATTGTCATAATATAATTTCACGGTTTCCATGTTTCTCCTCCTTACTCTCCCGTACAACGGGGGCTTGTCATTTCAAAGCGTTCGTCAATATTTTCTTCTCCCCATTGGCACATGAGCTCCAATATGGGAAAAAGGGATTTTCCTTTTTCCGTCAGGGAATATTCCACCCGGGGCGGTACCTCCGCATAGGCTTTCCGCAGGATGAGCCCATCAGCCTCCAGCTCCCGAAGCTGATTTGTCAGGGTTTTCTGGGAAACGGTGCGGATGTTTGCCATCAATTCCCCAAAGCGCAAAGTGCCTTCCTCCGCCAATATGTAGAGAATCAAGGGCTTGCACTTGCCGCCAATCATTTTGAGGGTGACTTCCATTTCGCAGCCCACCTGAATTTTCTTTGTCATAGTTACCTTCCTTTCCCTAAGGGCAAAAAAAGTGCCTGATTGACAGGGATTTCTCTCTTTGTTACAGTTTCTATACAGTAATTTATACACTTAGGATACATTTGTCAAGTAAAGGAGATTTTTATATGAAAACAAGACGTTTTGGCAAAACAAATGCCATGATTTCTGAAATTGGGCTGGGTACATGGCAGTTAGGTACCAAATGGGGGGAACCTTTCTGCGCAGAAGAAGCCCAGAAAATTCTGGATGCGGCTTATGACAGCGGCATCACATTTCTGGATACCGCAGACATCTACAACGATGGCAACAGCGAGCTTGCCATTTCCAAAATTCTGAAAGCCCATCCCGACCACTTTTTCGTGACCACCAAAATCGGCAGAGGGCTGAACCCCCACACAGCGGAAGGCTACAACAAAGACTCCGTTGTCCGCTTCACTGACGGCTGCCTGTCCCGTCTGGACGTGGAAAAACTGGATTTGGTGCTGCTCCACTGCCCACCTACTTCCGTTTACCAGAAAGACGAAGTTTTTGACGCACTGGAAAACCTGAAAAGGACAGGCAAAATTGCCCACTATGGTGTCAGCATCGAAAAAGTATCTGAAGGCATTGCCGCCATGGAATACGACATTTCCGCTATGGAAGTGATTTTCAACATGTTCCGCCAGAAACCCATTGAGGAATTATTCCCTGCTGCCCAGAAAAAAGATGTGGGCATCATTGCCCGTGTTCCTCTGGCAAGCGGTCTTTTGACAGGGAAATTCACCAAAGATACGGTCTTTGGCAAAAACGACCATCGTTTCTACAACCGCAACGGGGAAGCATTTGACAAAGGCGAAACCTTCTCCGGCGTGGATTATGAACTGGGTCTGACAGCAGTAGCAGAACTGAAAGCTCTGCTGGGTACAGAAAACCTCATTCCCTACGCTCTGCGTTGGATTCTCATGCATAACGCTGTCAGCGTGGTCATTCCCGGCGCCAGCAAAACCGCACAGGTGCTCCAGAATGTGAAAGCAGCAGAACTGCCCGACCTGACACCGGAACAGATGGCAGGCGTCAAAGCCATTTATGATAAATACATCCGTCCTACCGTACACCATCTGTGGTAAAAAAATCGCCATCCCCTACTTTGTAGGGAATGGCTTTTGTTTTATGCTCTCCGTTTTTTCCGCCATACATGAATTAAAATCACAACAACCACCACAAGAATGATGATGGGTGCAAAGAAACGCAGTGTCATTTGAAAATAAGGACTTTTCAAAGTGCTGATGAAATTCTGAAAACCATTTTCGTCAATGGTAATGCGGAGGTTTTCTTCCGGCAAAGTATCAGAAGTATAAACATATTCCCGTTCTGTCACTTTCTCAAAAGGCAGACTGCTATCCACCAGCACAGGCATATCCTTATCCAGATAAAGCCGAATGGTCAGGTCAGAAAAGTCTTTCCACATGGCAGCTGGTGCCAGATAATACTCCAACTCTCCTCGTTTGGCATTGAAATCCAGTTCTGGATATCCGCCCAGATTGTAGTCATAAGAAACCACGACGGGATAAGTTTCCTGTGGCTGGAAATCCATTTGGAAAGTAACGGTATCCACTGTGCGGTCAGGGTCTAAATTGGCAATTTCTTCTGTGGTCAGCACCGCATACCGCCAGTCATCCGCAACGATTTGGGTACTGCCGTTCATGCCATACCGCTGGATAGACACATCCGCCTGTTTTCCATTGACCGTCACTGTCACGCCTCTTTCTTCCATATTGGGTGAAAGGAACATGGAAGATATGGAAAGAGCTTCGTCGGTGGTGTTTTTCATCTCGTAAGTGGCTGTGATATGGGCGTCAGGCCCTTTTACCACAATTTCCAAATCTTCCGACAATACGGCAATTTCATCATTTTTCTCAAAAGTGATGGCAGAACCCACATCGGCATCCTCCGGCGCGGCCATATTGGCAAAAGCCCTTTGGGGAACCATGCAGACAAGTGCCAGCAATACAACAAAAACGAAACTTTTCTTCCTCATATCTTTTCCCCCTTTCCTGCCTATCTATATTTTCATGGTATCACAGAAACACGCAGTGGGGCAATATACCACAAAGAAAAAGCACCTACACAAGATGCATAGATGCTTTTTGCTATATCTGATTTTGTTATTCTGTTGTATCTGTTTTTTCTTCCTGCTTCGGCATGGATAATCTCCGCCGCCGTCTGAAATACAGCAGATATCCAAAGCCCAAAAGGAAGATGCCGCCGCAGACAGCCAAAGTCGGTGCCGCATCCTGCCATGTAACACGAGACATGGCTCCCATGGGGCCGCCGCCGCGCTGTCCCTGTTCCCCGCGCTGGGGCATATCTCCCATTTGTTCAGGCGCTTTCTGGGTTTGGTCGCTCGCTTCTGCTGTATCAGCAGTCTGTTCGGTTCCTTCCGGCATTTCCGGTGGCTGGCCTGCCATTTCTCCCGGAGCTTTCTGGGTTTGGTCGTCTGCCGTATCGCCAGCAGTCTGTTCGGTATCCTGCATGCCGCCAAAATCCTCACCGGGGCGTTTTCCACCGCCGCCTGCTGCCGCTGCTACAAAGGAGCTGGTATTGAATGTAGGTTCGCCTCCTGCCAGCTGGTTTTCAATGCTTTCTGCCATGGAAACGGCAAAATAAACCAGAGAATTGGGATCTGTGGCATCAGCGGAAGATGCTTCCAGAAATTCGTCATAGGTAAAGAAAGCCGTGGCATCTTTTTCCACATAAGGCGCGATCATTTCCGCTGTTTCGCTGACAATCTGACTCATATAAGCCTCTGTGAAATAAGTTTCCGCGATTTCTGCCAGATAGCTTTCATACTGGGCAAGAAGGGCATCCTGAGAAAGCAATGTATCCACTAAGGGCTTTTCATTGCTGCCTCCCATACCGCCGCCCATACCTTCTGGACGTTCCATACCTTCCGGCATATCCATTTCCATATTTTCAGGTCGTTCCATGCCTTCCGGCATCTGTGCTGTCTGTTCTTCTCCAGCGTTTTCTCCTGCCGCTGTCTGGGCTTCTTCTTCCGTTCGCGCCTCTGCACCGGGTTGTCTGCCGCCGCCCATGCCCATAGACTGATTGGTTGGCTCATAGATATTCACTTCGCCGCCGCCAAAACCGCCAAAGGAATAGTTATAATCCCAAGGCACAATGGTAAAGCGACCGTCCTGTTCATAGAGATAATAGTTGTGGGTGGTGTTGCCCAGATAGCTGTCATAGTTCGCCAATGCTACATTTGCTGCCAGATACCGCAGCACTTCATCCACATCCAGCACATCTTCCAGCCCTTCTCCCGACTCCAGCGCCTTCATCAAATCCAAAACAGCAGAGCCATCAGAGGTTTCCTCATTTGTTTTCAGCACCAGACCGGGATATTCTGACATGTCATCCCCACGGTATACCAAATCCGCGCCGGTGCCGTCCGGTTTATACAAATCTCCGGTGCTGTCCCCGAAGGTACGCTCCAGAAAGACTTCGTCAATGGGTTCCACTGCCAGATACAAGCCCCATTCTTCCCCGTTGATGGTGATATGGGTATAGCTGGTGGCAGGAACAGGAATGCCCATTTCACCCATGATGCGATAGGAAATATATTCCCGCATGTAGCTGGCATCCCCATAGTTGTTATTCAGATTCAGCTTTTTCAAGCCGTAGTAATTTTCACCGTCATTGAAATAATCAAAATCTATCTTAAAACTGTAGCGGTCAGAATCGGAAGACGCAACAGAAGTCAGGGTGTTGTTGCCCTTTGTTCGCAGTGCCACATTGGACAGGGTTTCCCCGTTGATGGTCACATCCACGGCGTAATAGGTTTCCTCCAGCGGATTTTCCACCAGATCCGCCCAATCTTCCTCGCTGATTTCAATATTGATCTCATTGACGACACCTTCCGCAAAAAGATTATCCAGATAAGGATATTCCTTCGCTTCCGCGTCCTCTCGGGATGCGATGCCAAAGACCAGAAAGGCAAAAACCACCAAAGCAAGTCCAGACAGCAAGAGAAATTTATATTCCCGCAGTCCTTTCATTGGCTTCGCCTCCTTTTACGCCGCGTAGTTGCCGTCATAGCTTACCATAACCGCTGACTGCACCCCCGCCATGCGGCTGATTTCGTTGACAAAAGCACTTTCGCCGTTTTTGGGGCAAATTTCAAAAATCAGTTCTGTCCCCTGTCCGCCGGTGATGGTCTTTGATTTAAGAGTCATGCGCTTCACAACCTGCTGTACAAAGTTTGTCACTGCACTTTCGCCTTCCACGCTGTCCATACGGATAATGAGCAGGTAAGGACTGTCTGCCTGCTGTCGGTTGGCAAATACCAGCAGGAAAATACCGATGATGGGGCATCCCAGAATTGCCAGAGGCAGCAAAGAAGCGCCGCAAAGGATACCTTCCCCAATTGCCCAGAACAAAAATACCAAATCCATGGGGTCTTTCACTGCCGTACGGAAACGCACAATAGACAGGGCACCTACCATACCCAAAGACAATACCACGTTGCTGGTTACACCTTGGATGACCAGACAGGTCACCAGCAGTATGGCAATGAGGGATACGTTGAAACTGCGGCTGTAAAGGACACCGCTGTATGTTTTCCGATATACAAAGTAAATAAATAAACCAATGAGGAATGCCGCCGCCAAGGAAAGCAGGGTATCCGTCAACGAAAAGCTGCTGAAGCTCTCCAAAAAGCTGCTCTTAAAAATGTCTTGAAATGTCATCTTCCGTTCTCTCCTATCTTGTTTTCATCGCTTGTATTTATGCTGCATGTTTCTGTTTCATGTCTTTTTTCTTTTTCCCACTGCCCATTAGCACATAATACGGCAGGCTGCATATTTGGAAAAAGCCTGTTCTTTTGTTTTCACCGTCAGTAAGGTACGGTTCACAATATCCGGTAAATAATCGTCATACTTCACTTCCATGACCACTCTGTCCGGGGAAATGGCTGGAATGGACGGCAGATTTTCCGCGAAAAATAACTGGGGCTGATGGCAGCCGCGAATCCGTCTGTCAAATGTGACACGGACATTCCCCGGTGCGTAAGTCAGTGCCTCTCGGTCATAGTCCACAATGACCATAGGGCGGTAAATCCCCATCTGCATCCGCAGGTACAATTCCCGCACCAGTGCCCGTTCATCTTCTGCCATCCACCCAATGTCACCATCCAAAATACGCTGGGTTTCCGCTGCCGTCACACGGCACTGGGTCTTATTGCCTGCATTGTATCGTTTGCTCTTTTTTTCCAGACGGATAAAGCCGAAATTCCCGTCATAACAGCGAATACGAAATTTTTCTCTAATGCCCACACCATCCAGTTTTTCCCGCAGGGCTTTATTGTAAAAATTATCGAAATACAGGGAACGCACCAGATATCCCGTCTTGCCTCCGTGGATATCCCGCTCCATAAATGCCGCCATACGCGCCGCCAGCACCCTGCTTTCCGCCGCCGCTACAGTATACTTCAGTTCCGCACGCCATTGTTCTTTCATCGCTCTCACCTCACATTCTGCTTGTTTTAAAATCAATACAGCGTTTAGTATACGGGAAGATACTTAAATGGGTACTTAGGGAAAAATTAGAAAATGATGAGAATTGTAAACAATATGTGAACAAAACATCCTTTTTTCCTGAAAATCCCCTTTGATTTCTAAAAAATATATTAGAAAATACAAAAAACGCGAAAGCCTCTGCTTTACAGAAGCTCCCGCGTTTTTTTCTCAGGAACCTATATTCTTATACAAAATATTCGGGCAAAGATCTGCCTTCATACAATTCTTCCAGTTCTTCTTTGTGATAGATGTAGCCGGGGTCGTCGAAATATTTCGCACCGGAAGGGCATTTCTTGATACATGCGCAGCATTTGATGCAGATGCCTGTGCAGGAGAAGTCCACTTTGTCAATGGAGCCCATGGGACAAACTTCTGCGCAAAGGCCGCAGCCACAGCAAGCGTCGCTTGTTTTGGGTTTTACTTTACGGATATCGATGGCATTGCCATAACGATCTCTGGGTGTGAAGTAAGGACGGATAGGGTCTTCCCCTTTCACATAAGCAGGGCCGTCGTATTCCCAGCCGCTGTTGATTTTTTCCACGATTTTTTCTGCAAATTCATGCATCACTTTGTAATCTTCTTCGTCGGGTCTGCCTGCGGACAGTTTTCTGGAGAAAGAATGTTCGCTGACAAAAGCGCCGCCGGCAATGGTACGGAAGCCATCTTCTTCCAGAATGTTACGCAGTTCGATGAGGGCATCGTCAAAGTTGCGGTTGCCGAAAGATACCATAGGCACTGCATAAGCTTTGCCGCCCACAACGGTTTTCAGATAAGGCAGCAATACGTTGGGTACACGGCCTGCAATAACGGGAGTACCGAAGAACACCAGATCTGTTTCGGTGAAAGCGATTTCTTTTTTCCGTACGTCAGGCAGTGTAAAATCATATATTTCCACAGGAACGCCAAGGCTTTCTGCCACATGAGCGGATACAGTTCTCACAGCTTTTTCGGTACCGCCGGTGGGGCTGAAATACATGGCCCATACTTTTTTGATTTCCATTGTAAACAAGACTCCTTTCTTTCTCCCATATGAAATGTTCTTCTTTCATGATACTCTATCCCATGCCCTTTTTCAACCCACAGACAAAAAAACCACACTGTCTGTCTTTTTCTTTTCCGCGCAAAAAAAGCCGGAAATATCCGACCATTATCGAACATTTCCGGCTTTTCTCACTCTTGGAATGTTTCCATATTCTCCCACGCTTCGGGAATTTTTTCCACTTCCTGTGCCGCAATCATTTCTGACAGACGGCTTTCCACATAAGCGGACTGTACCTGCTGGCGGTAAGCGTCTTCTGCCAGCTGTTTTACCTGCTCATCCGTAGGCGGGGTAATGGATTCCACTTTCAGTATGAAATAACTGCCCCGTACCTCAATGGGGTCTGTAATCTCACCTAATGTAAGATTTTCAGATAACCCAAAGGTATTGTTCAGATAATTCTGATACAGTGTCATCTGTCCATTGCCGCCGTTTTCCTTGGCGGAAGTATCTGTGTCATAGGTTTCAAACAATGTGGCAAAATCTTCTCCGGCTTTTGCCTTTTCGCTGACTTCTTTCGCCGTTGCCTCATCGTTCACCATAATACTGTCAATGGTAATCTGGGTATATTCCTCCCGCAAAGCGTCGGCGTTATCCTGATAATACTGTTCCATTTCATCGGCATTGACTTCGCATTCCTTTGCCAATGTGTCATAGACCACAGAATACAGATAAGATTCCTCCATGAGGGTTTCCATCTGTTCTTCATCCACGCCCATTTTCGCCAAGTCTTCCTCTGTCAGCTGGCTGAGGAATTCCTCTGCCATGGTATGGGCTTCTGTTTTCTGGTCTTCTGTCAGAGAAATGTTGTTTTCCTCCGCATACTGTTCTGCGGCAACCACACTCTGTATGGTGCTGAATGCCCGCTCCTGCACCAGCTCCGCTCCGGTCATGCCATCAAAATCCATGTCCCAGACATCACTGCCTGCGGCGGAAACAAAACTTTGGGTGCTGGTATAAAGATATACCATATATTCGGACTTCATGACTTCTCTGCCATCTATGCGCGCTATGACTTCATCGGAAAAAGAACTGCCGCAGCCTGTAAGCCACAAAAGCCCAGTCAGCAGCAGGCATAATGCCCCTTTCGCTTTCTTTTTCATAAAAAATCACACTCTCTTTTTTCGGTTTCATGTCTTTTCATCTTCTTTTTCTGTCCAAAAAGAAGGTTAGCTTTTATTATACACATTTTTTCCCGAAAAAACTATGCTTTGAGCCCTTGTAATAAACTTTTAATATAGGGCACGCCCTTGTTTTCCTCGCCTTTTTTCAGTCTGACGGTCACATAAGGCATAGCGCCGGCTGTAAAGAGATACCGTCCACGGCTTTCTGCAATGCACTTTGTGAGCTTTTCCGGGTCTAAAGGCGCATCGGGACGGAATTCCACCAGAATGTTGCTGCCCTTCTGGTTGATGGCTGTGATGCCCAGCCGATGGGCTTCCGCTTTCAGCAGCACCATTTCCAGCAGGTTCTGAACGCTCTTTGGCAGGTCACCATAACGGTCTTCCAGTTCTTCCTGCATGTCGTAATATTCTTCCATGGTCTGGACAGCGGCGATTTTCTTATACAAATCCATGCGCTGTTCCTGATTTTTGATATAAAAATCAGGCAGATAAGCGTTGATATTCAAATCCACTGTAGTTTCAAATGTTTCTGCCACAGGTTCGCCTTTCAGGTTCTGGACTTCTTCTTCCAGCAAACGGCAGTACATATCATACCCAACAGATTCCATATGTCCATGCTGTTCTGCACCCAAAAGGTTTCCGGCACCACGGATTTCCAAGTCACGCATGGCAACTTTGAAACCAGAGCCGAACTCCGTAAATTCCCGAATGGTCTGAAGGCGTTTTTCTGCCGCTTCTTTCAGCATCTTATCCCGTTTGTACATGAGGTAAGCGTAAGCGGTGCGGTTGCTTCTGCCTACACGGCCACGAAGCTGATACAGCTGGGACAACCCCATACGGTCGGCATCCTGAATGATGATGGTATTCACATTGGAAATGTCCATGCCCGTTTCGATGATGGTAGTACATACCAGCACATCAATTTCGCCGCTGATGAAGTCCTGCATGATGTTTTCCAGTTCTCTTTCCGACATCTGCCCATGGGCAAAGGCAACATTGGCTTCCGGCGCCAGATTCTGCACACGGAAAGCTTCTTCCCCAATGGTTTCCACCCGATTGTAAAGATAAAAGACCTGTCCGCCACGGCTCAATTCCCGGTGGATGGCTTCTCGAATAAATTCCGGGTTGTTTTCCATAACATAAGTCTGGATGGGACGGCGTTCCTGAGGAGGTTCCTCCAGAATACTCATATCCCGAATGCCTGCCAAAGACATATGCAGTGTTCTGGGGATAGGCGTCGCCGTCAATGTGAGAACGTCCACATTTTCCCGCAGGCGTTTCAATTTTTCCTTATGTGCCACGCCAAAACGCTGTTCTTCGTCCACAATGACCAGACCCAAATCCTTGAATTTCACATCTTTGGACAGGATACGATGGGTACCGATGACAATATCGGAAAAGCCTTTTTCCAGTCCGTTGAGACTTTCCTTCTGCTGTTTGGGTGTACGGAAACGGGACAGCAGTTCAATCTTCACAGGATAGCCGGACATACGCTGGACAAAAGTATTGTAATGCTGCTGCGCCAGAATGGTGGTAGGCACCAGATACGCCACCTGTTTCCCATCCTGCACAGCTTTGAAAGCGGCACGGATGGCAACTTCCGTTTTGCCATAGCCAACGTCGCCGCAGACCAGTCTGTCCATGACTTTGCCGCTTTCCATATCTTTTTTCACATCTTCAATGGCATTCAGCTGGTCATCTGTTTCGTCAAAGGGGAAGGCTTCTTCAAATTCCCTCTGCCACAGGGTATCTGCCCCATACACATGACCTTTTGCCGCCGCACGTTTGGCATAGAGGGCAACCAAGTCCTCCGCCAGTATCTTCACGGCAGTTCTGGCTTTTGCCTTTGCTTTCAGCCAGTCCTGTCCTCCCAACTTGTTCAGTCTGGGTGCAGCACCGCCGGAACCAATATATTTCTGAATCATATCCATCTGGCTGACGGGCACAAAAAGATTGCCCCCATCCCGATAGGAAATTTTCATATAATCCTTCTGGACACCTTCCACAGAGATTTTTTCCAAACCTCGGAACACACCGATACCGTGGTTATCATGAACCACATAGTCCCCGATGTGCAGGTCAGAAAAACTCTGGATGGCAACGCCGTTTTTCTTCTTTTTCTTTTTCCGTTTCTCACCGCTTTTGCCGAAAATCTCGCTGTCGGAAAATACAGCCAGACGGATATAGTCATACTGGAACCCTTTGGACAGAGAGCCTTTGGACACCCAAACACTGCCGGGCACCAGTTCTTTTTCCAAATCGTCCACATAAACGGCAGGCACATCCATTTCCGTCAATTCTGTTGCCATTCTCTGGGCACGGGTACCTGTCCCTGCCAACACCAGAATGCGATAATGCTGACTTTTCAGATACTGCAATTCCTCACAGAACAGGTCTGCCCGTTTCTGGAAAGAAGGAATAGAGCGTACCGCAAAATCCGCCTGTGCCTTGGGCTGGAAATGAGGTGTCCGCTGGGAAATTCCAGCCAAAAGGATACGGTCGAAGTCCTCCGCCTGCCGCAGAATATCCAGATAATCAAAAAGAAGTTTGCTCTGGGCAGGAAGCAAAAAGCCCTGTGCAATTCTGCCTTTCATACTTTCCTCATATTCCTGCCGCAGGGTATCCATGTGTTCCGCTAACCGCTGGGGTTCATCAAAACAAAGGATGGTGTCCTCTGGCAGATAAGAAAGGAGGCTCACCGTATCATCATAGAAATAATTGATGAAACTGCCCACTGAAGCAAAACTCAATTCCGAACGAAGTAAATCGATGTTTTCCCCAATATGCTCCTTCATCCGTTCCACACCGTCCTCCACGGTGCTTTTTTCCATTTTCTTCAGGGCTTTTTTGTAATCGGCTTCCATTTTGTCCGCCGCTGATTTTGCTGTTTCTTCGTCGTAAACCAGTTCCCGCATGGGGAAAATAGTTACGCTGTTGAGTTTATCCACGGAACGCTGGCTCTGGGCATCCATGGTACGAATGCTGTCGATTTCATCATCCCAGAATTCAATACGCACCGCATCTTCTGCCGTCAGGGGGTACACGTCCAAAATACCACCGCGGACAGCAAACTGGCCGGGGCTTTCCACCAGTTCCGCCCGTTCATAACCCATGAATACCAGCTGTTTTGTTAGGTCAGACAGTTCCCGCACTTCCCCCACGTGCAATGTCAGGAGAAAAGAAGCGAATACGTCTTTTCGTGGGTATCTATCCAGAAGGGCTTCCACAGAAGCCACAATGAGAGGACATTTCCCCTCCAGCAGTTTTTCCACCACCAGAAAACGCTGGCGGTTCATTTCCATGCTATGAACATCGGCGCTGTAAAAGAGGATATCTTTGGCTGGATAATACATGCCTGTCTTTGTGAAAAACTGCATATCCTCCAGAATCTCTTTTGCTCGCACTTCACTATGGGTCAGAATCACCATGGGACGCTGCAAATGTTCCTGCACGCCATACAGCAAATGATTTTTTTCCACGTCAATGACCCCTGTGGCAAACACAGGGGTATGTCCTCTTCGGATTTCATCCAGTAATGATTGATAGCTTTCCAGCTCCAACAGGGGCTCTGTCAGGCTTTTCATGCTTCCACCTCTTTTTTGGTTTCCTCAGGCTTTTCCTGAGGTTCTTTTTTGGGCTTAGGCGCTTTGGGACGCTGGTTCATGCGGTTCATGGCGTCTGCCATGCCACGGGAAAGAATCAGTTCCACTGCTTCCACGGCTTTGTCCATACCGCTTTCCATAAGTGGCATGGCGTCTTTGTCGAATTTTGCCAACACATAATCCGCCAGATCCCAGCCATTGGGTTTTTCGCCGATACCCACTTTGATGCGGTAAAACACGTCTGTACCCATCTGCTGGATGATGTTGCGGATGCCGTTATGGCCGCCGTGACTGCCTTTTTCTCTCAAACGAATCTGTCCGGCAGGCATGGAAGTATCGTCGTAAATCACCACAAAACGATCCTGGGGGATTTTGTAGAAATTGACGATTTCACGGATGCTTTCGCCGCTGAGGTTCATAAATGTCTGGGGTTTCACCAGCAGTACGCGTCTGCCGTTGATGGTGCCGTCCCCAATGAGCGCCTTCTGTTTAAACTTGGTCACATCAATATGATATTTCTCTGCCAGTCGGTCAATGACACAAAAACCAACATTATGCTTTGTTTCTGCGTATTCCCGTCCGGGATTGCCCAGACCTGCAATGACGAAAAATTCCTGTCCCTTTTCCTGATTTTTAAAACGGTCAAAAAGTCCCATAGTTCCTCTCCTCTTATTTCTTTTCCACACGACACAAAGCCCTAATTTCAACGCATATGGGGGTGAGATTAGAGCTGTTCTTACTGATTTATAACTGCGGAAAGTATACCACACTTTTGGCTTGCCGTCAAAAGGCTAAGGAGAAAAAATGCCGCTCTTTTCCGCAAAAAACGCAAAAAAACGGGTAAGACCCATTTGGATCTTACCCGTCTGTCTTCCTTTTGACACGAAGGAAGTATTTTAGTCGGAATTATTTTACTTCGTTTACCAGTTCTTCGCCAGCCAGGAAAGCTTTTGCGTTGTCCAGAGTAACTTTAGCCATCTGTTCCAGAGCTTCTTCTGTCAGGAATGCCTGGTGACCGGAAATCAGAACTTTTTCGTTAGCCAGCAGTCTTGCCAGTGTAGGATCGTGTTTTTCCAGGTTGCTTCTGTCTTCGAAGAAGTATTCATGTTCAACTTCGCAAACGTCCATACCTACGCCACGAACTTTGCCGGATTCTACTGCATCAGCCAGAGCTTCGGAGTCAACCAGACCGCCACGAGCTACGTTGATGAAGATTACGCCGTCTTTCATCTTAGCGAAAGCGTCTTTGTCAACCATATGTCTTGTAGCAGGCATCAGAGGGCAATGGATGGAAATAACATCGGAACGAGCGTACAGTTCATCCAGTGTTACGTATTCCAGACCCAGGTTAGGGTTGGGGAATGCATCATAAGCGATGATGTTCATGCCGAAACCTTTCAGGATGTCGATCATGCACTGACCGATTTTACCTGTACCGATGATACCAGCTGTTTTGCCGTACAGAGCGATACCTGTCAGGCCAGCGATATCGAAGTTGAATTTTGTTGTTCTCTGATAGGACAGGTGGCATTTTCTGTTGATAGCCATCAGCAGAGCTGCGCCCTGTTCTGCTACAGACTGAGGAGAGTAAGCGGGTACTCTCAGAACGGGCAGACCGCATTCTTTAGCAACTGCCAGATCAACGCTGTCGAAACCTGCGCAACGCAGCAGCAGAACTTTGATACCCAGATCTTTCAGTTCACGGATAACTTCTGCGGGAACTTCGTCGTTAACGAAAGAGCATGTAGCGTCATGACCAGCTGCCAGATGAGCTGTAGCAGGTGTCAGTCTTTCGTTGAAGAATGTGATTTCATAACCGTATTTTTCAGCCATGGGACCGAAAGAATCTTTCCAGTAGGATTTTGTGTCAAAAAATGCGATTTTCATTTCTAAATTCCTCCTAAAATTTTGATGTAATAGTAGAAAATGGATAGCAAACAGGATGTATGAAACCCTTTGGATATCAATATTTGCCACACCTGTTTGTCTTGTTTTTAACAATATAATCTATTTTACTTATTTTGTCAACCGACTTTCCGAAAAATTGTAAGTTTTGCCAATAGCTTTTTCTTTGTGTATACAAAAAAACATATAGTTTCCATCAGAGCCTTTTTCCGTTTTTTGGACATAATTCCCCGCCGATATCTTTGGCTCAAAAAGACCTGTTTTTTTGCGAAAAAGCAGAACTTTTCCGATGTTTTTCTACCACTTTTTTTCACGGTTCGTTTTTAGAAAAATCTTTCTTGCTCCCCTTTTTCTGCACAAAAAAATCACCTTTGCGGTCAAACCGCAAAGGTGATTTTGTGGGTTCAATTTACAGATTTTGACAAAAAACTGTTTTTTAGTCGAACAGCTGAGAAATGGAAACGCCTTCGTGGATGCATTTGATAGCGTTTGCAAACAGATCGTCTACAGATACGGAAGTGATCTTGTCGATCTTCTTGTCAGCAGGCAGTTCGATGGTATCCAGAACCAGCAGTTCTGTGATAGCGGAATCCTGGATTCTCTGGATAGCGGGACCGCTCAGTACAGCATGTGTACAGCAAGCGTCTACTTCTACAGCGCCTCTTTCTTTCAGAGCGTTTGCTGCGTTTGTGATTGTACCTGCTGTATCGATCATGTCGTCAACCAGGATAACTTTTTTGCCTTTGACATCACCGATGATGTTCATGATTTCGCTGACATTTGCTTTGGGTCTGCGTTTGTCGATGATAGCCAGAGGAATGTTCAGTCTTTCTGCGAATGTTCTTGTTCTTGTTACGCTGCCCAGGTCGGGAGAAACTGCAACAAAGTTTTTCAGATCATCGCCGTATTTATTGATGTAGAAATTTGTCAGCAGTGGGCTGCCTACCAGGTTATCTACAGGAATATCGAAGAAGCCCTGAATCTGTGCACAGTGCAGGTCCATTGTCAGCACACGGTTTGCGCCAGCGCTTGTCAGGATGTTTGCAACCAGTTTTGCACTGATGGGATCTCTTGCTCTTGCTTTTCTATCCTGTCTAGCGTAGCCGTAATAAGGCATAACAGCTGTGATTCTGCCTGCGGATGCACGTTTCATAGCATCGATCATAATCAGCAGTTCCATCAGGTTGTCGTTTACAGGATAAGAAGTGGACTGGATGATGAATACGTCAGCGCCACGGATGGTTTCGTTGATTTTAACGGAAATTTCGCCGTCGCTGAATTTTTCCACTTCTGCGTCGCCCAACTTCAGACCCAGCTTCTTAGCGATGGATTCTGCCAGATCACGGTTGGAATTACAGGCAAATACTTTGATATTACTGCCGGTTGAATAAATCATGTTTGGTATCCCCCTACTTTTACTCTTGAACGTTTTTCTCGCCTTTGCAATAGCATACGTCGCTATATTATAATGTTACACCTATCTTCCGCCAATTTCAACAGAAATCGACAGATTTTATGATTTCTTTTGCACCCGTTTTGCCTTCCATCCCTTGATGATGGTCTGTCTTGCTCTGGCAACTGCCAGAACGTCTTCAGGCACATCTCTGGTGATGGTGGAGCCTGCAGCAATGTAAGAATCTTTTTCGATGGTAACAGGTGCCACCAGGTTTACATTGCAGCCAACGAATACATGGTCGTGGATGGTGGTTCTGTGTTTCTTTTCCCCATCGTAGTTAACCATGATGCTGCCGCAGCCGAAGTTGATTTTTTCGCCTGCGTCTGTGTCGCCCACATAGGACAGGTGTGGAATCTTGGTGCCATTGCCGATATTGGAATTTTTCACTTCTACGAAGTCGCCCACTTTTACATTGTTGCCAATGTGGCAGTTGGGACGGATATATGCAAAAGGTCCAACGGTTGTGCCGCTGCCGATGGAAGATTCCAGTCCTGTGGAAGTCTGGAATTTTACACCATCTGCCAGTTCCATGTCAGTCAGACGGGAATTGGGACCGATTTCACAGTCTTCACCAATGATGGTTTTGCCTTCGATGACACAGCCGGGCAGAATCACAGTATCTCTGCCGATCTGTACATCGCTGCCGATATATGTCTGTTCAGGATCAACGATGGTAACACCGTTTTCCATATGTTTGCGGTTGATGCGGCGTTTCAGGATAGCAGCCGCTTCTGCCAGCTGCACACGGGAGTTTACGCCGAAAAATTCGCTTTCGTCTGCTGCTGTGTAAGCGCCAACGTTTTTGCCGTCGCCCAGCAGGATTTCCAGACAGTCAGGCAGATAATATTCTCCCTGCGCGTTGTTGTTATTCAGTCTGCCCAGCGCATTTTTCAGGTCTGCGCCGCGGAATACATAAATACCTGTATTGATTTCTTTCACAGCACGTTCTGCTTCGGAAGCGTCTTTGTGTTCTACACTCTTCACAAAATTGCCTGCTTCATCACGGATAATACGGCCGTAGCCTGTGGGATCGTCTACCATAGCAGATACAACGGTTACGGCATTGCCATTTGCACGATGGTCTGCAATAACGCCTTTCAGTGTTTCCCCTGTAATCAGCGGTGTATCCCCGTACAGAATCAGCATATCCTTATCATCTTCGATGAAATCGCCAGCCATTTTCACCGCATGGCCAGTGCCTTTGCGTTCTGTCTGAAGGGCAAAAGACACATCTTCCCGCTGGATGGCTGCCTGCACCTGTTCTGCCAGATGGCCAACCACAACGCATACAGCTTCTGCACCGCTGTCTTTTGCTGTGTCAATGACATACTCCACCATGGATTTGTTCATGATTTCATGGAGTACTTTTGGTTTCTTGGATTTCATACGGGTACCTTCGCCCGCTGCCAAAATGATTGCTTTCAGATTTTCCATAATCTTCTCCTCTCGCAACATGTCCCATTTTCGCATCTTCTATAAATTCCCATTGAAAAAGGGGGTAATCCCCCTTTTTATTACTATGTATCATTTTCTCATTTTTCGCCACAAAAAGCAATATACCTTTTTCAGGCATTAAAATGCTTAAATTTGAAGCAATCGATTAAATTTTTAAAAGCGATATAATATATGAAAAGCAGGTTGTAAAGGGCGGAAACAAATACCGGTAGCAGTGTTTCTTCTTAATAAATTAAAAACGGCCGGGTAGATAAATACCTGACCGTTTGATGATATTTGGCATAGAAGAGATAATATAAAACAAATTCGTTTTTATTAAGTTATCTTAAAGGGCTATTCGTCAACAGTAATAATTGAAA
>NZ_CAJMDQ010000023.1 GCF_905212195.1 uncultured Anaerotignum sp.
CAGTTTTTTCCATTTTTCTTTCTATCTCCCCCTTACAACATAATATACAAAAAAATGTATGAAACCCCTGGTGATTTTTTCCATTTCTTTTTCCATTTACCCATTGAGAAACCATCTGCTTTTTGCTATGATGGAAGCGCATGTGCCCCTTTGATTGTCACGACCAAGAGACACTGGGAGCAGATGCATTTTTTTATGTTTTTTAATGGATTTATGTGAAAATTTAAGGGGGTTTTTTCTATGCTGCGAGGGTTCGCAGAAGATTTGAAGCACGAATTTCGGGGATATAATTCCGCCGCACTGATGAAAGACCTGATGGCAGGTCTGACAGTCACCGCCGTTGCGCTGCCGCTGGCACTGGCATTCGGTGTCAGTTCCGGTGCCGATGCCGCATCTGGTCTGATCACTGCTATCATTGCCGGTCTGGTCATGAGTTTGCTGGCAGGCGGATATTATCAGATCTCCGGGCCAACAGGGGCTATGGCAGCCATCCTCACATCACTGGTGGCAGGCTATGGTCTGGACGGCGTATTCATCGCCACACTGCTGGCTGGTATCCTGCTGCTTCTGGCGGGCATCCTCCGTCTTGGGAAACTGACCTCTTTCATACCTGCCCCCGTTATCACAGGCTTTACCTCCGGTATTGCCATCGTCATTGCTTTGGGGCAGATTGACAACTTCTTCGGCACCCACAGCGAAGGCGCCTCCACCATTGCCAAACTGGCAAGCTACGGCACACTGGGCTTCCATCCCAATCTGACTTCCGTAGGCATTGGCCTCTTTGTGGTACTGTTTATGGTGTTCTTTCCGAAAAAATGGAACGCTGTGGTTCCTGCATCTCTGGTGAGCATCATCATCACCACTGCATTCTCCATTTTCGTTGGTTTGGATGTGCCCACCGTTGGCACCATTCCCCAGACCCTTTTCCCGGAAAAACGACTGCTCTTTTCCGCACTGGATTTGACCACCGTCACAAACCTCATCATGCCGGCCTTCAGTATTGCCATTCTGGGCATGATTGAAAGTCTGCTCTGCGGTGCCAGTGCAGGTCAGATGACAGGTGTTCGACTGAAAAGCAATCAGGAACTTATCGCCCAGGGCGTGGGCAATATCCTGCTGCCTTTCTTCGGCGGCATCCCTGCCACCGCAGCCATTGCCCGTACCAGCGTTGCCATCCGTTCCGGCGCAAAAACACGTCTGACGGGTATGTTCCACGCCGTAGGGCTTTTGATTTCCATGTTCCTGTTGGCTCCCGTCATGAGCCAGATTCCCATGGCAGCCCTTGCTGGTGTGCTGATGGTTACTGCATGGAGAATGAACGAATGGAACTCCATCCTGTATATGTTCTCCCATAAATTCAAAGGGGCTATGCTGGAATTTCTGGCAACCATGATTGCTACCATCGTATTCGACCTGACCATTGCCATTCTGGTAGGCGTTGTCATCGGTCTGATCTTCCTGGTGTCCCGTCTGTCCTTCATCGAAATCAACTACGAAAAGGTGGACATGGAACGTCTTCGTGTGACAGACCCTGTCCTGCGGAATCGTTACAATAACGCCATGGTGGCTTATATCACCGGCCCCATGATTTTCGCCAACACTCAGAATGTGGCAGATATCTCCACAAAAATTGGCGACTGCGACACACTGCTCCTGTCCATGCGTGGTGTATCCAACATTGACATTTCCTGTGCCCAGACCCTCCGCACCCTCATCGGAAACCTGCGGATGAAAGGCGTAGACGTAGTCCTCTGCGGTCTGCCTTCCCGTGCCATGGAAATGATGCGCAGAACAGACCTGGACGAATATGTGGGCAAAGAAAACTTCTACTGGAGCGTAGAACGTGCCCTGCTGACAAACCGTCCCCTGCCTCCCTGCCGTCAGGATGAAAAAAACTGATTCCTTTCAGGGAATACCTTCATACAAAATAAAAAAGGCTGAAATCCTTATCATCCAAAGGATTCCAGCCTTTTTCTCATGCTTTTTCCGCCTCATATTCCGCTACGCAGTTTTTCAGGATTTCATCCAGCTCCTGCCATTTCTGTTTCAGCCGCAGAGGCTTGCCTGCCTGGTCTAAAAAGCAGTGTTCGGAAACGCCTGTAAAGAGCACCTGTTCAGTTCCTGCCAGTTTCATTTCATAAGCCAGATGCATCATCATGCCGTTGTATTTCTGCACCTTTACGGTAATTTCCAGCACATCGGCAAATGTGCAGCTTTTCTTGTACCGTCCGTGTACCCCTACCACAGGGGAAACAATGCCCTCCGCTTCCAGCCGGTCAAAGCCCCAGCCGATTTTCTCCAGAAAATCCACACGGGCTTCTTCCATCCAGCGGATGTAATTGGAATGGTGGGCAATGCCCATTTTGTCTGTTTCGTAATACTGTACTTTATGCAAATATGGTTCCATAATTCGCCTTCTTTCTTCAAATGGTTTCCTTTTTTTGTATTCGCCGCCAGTGCTGCGATTCCTTCCCGCCTCTGCATGTTGACATAATTTTTCCGCAAAAGGGCCTCCTGCTTTGCCAAATTTTTACAAATCTGAAAAAATCGTTGCCAAAGCATGCCGTTTCCCACTAAACTTAAAATAGAAACTTATGCCGCCGGCAGGCAGAACAGGAGGAATGTCCATTGAACGAAATTTTATTGCTGGCAGGCATTGTCATCATCATCTGCATTCTGGTGCATCGTCTGACCTTTCGCCTGGGGGTGCCGTCCCTGCTGGCGTTTCTGGCTCTTGGCATGTGCTTCGGCGTTGATGGCATACTGCATATTTCTTTTAACAATTACCATATTTCAGAAGTCATCTGTTCCGTCAGTCTGATTTTCATCATGTTTTACGGCGGCTTCGGCACCAACTTTGAAGAAGCCCGTTCCGTTGCTGTCAAATCCACACTGCTTTCCACCCTTGGGGTACTGTTTACTGCCGGGCTGGTGGGTGTCTTTGCCCATTTCGTCCTGCATCTTCCATGGACAGAAAGCATGCTCATCGGCTCTGTCATTTCGTCCACAGACGCTGCTTCCGTATTCAGCATTCTCCGTTCCAAAAAGCTGAATCTGAAAGACCACACCGCTTCCATGCTGGAAATGGAGTCCGGTTCCAATGACCCCATGTCCTATATGCTGACATTGCTGTGGATCACCATACTGACAGGGGATCAGGTATCTGTGCCTCTGTTGGTGCTGCGTCAGCTTGCCATTGGCGGCATTCTGGGTCTGCTGTTGGGCAAAGGCGCTGTTTTTGTACTGAACCGCTGCAATTTCTACATTGACCAGGGGAATACCATATTCCTTCTGGCTGTTTCCGCTCTGGCTTATGCCCTGCCTTCCGCTCTGGGCGGCAATGGATATCTGAGCGTATATCTTTGCGGCATCGTCATGGGGAACTCCTATCTGCCCCATAAACGCGATCTGGTGCTGACATTCGACGTATTGACAGGCATTGCCCAGATGGTCATCTTCTTCCTGCTGGGACTGTTGGTGACGCCTTCCCAGTTGCCTGCCGTATTCCTGCCCTCTGTGCTCATCATGGCCTTTCTGACCCTTGTGGCCAGACCCCTTTCCGTGGCTGCGGTGCTTGCGCCTTTCCGTTCTTCCAAAGAACAGATTGGTCTGGTTTCCTGGTCTGGGCTGCGGGGAGCCGCTTCCATCGTGTTTGCCATTCAGGCCGTCCTCAGCGGCGCGCCTATGGAATACAATCTGTTCAACCTGGTGTTCTGCATCGTGCTCCTTTCCATTTCTCTGCAAGGCACTTTGCTGGCACCTATGGCACATAAACTGAACATGATTGACGAGAAAGCCGACGTCCGCCGCACATTCAACGACTATCAGGCAGAAAGCGACATCACCTTTTCCAAGATTTCCATCAGCCCTCATCATCCATGGGTAGGCCATCCTTTGAAGGATATCCCCCTGCCGCCGGAACTGCTGGTGACCCTAATCCTGCGAAACGGTGTTTCTCATGTGCCCAATGGCTCCACCGTCCTACAGGCAGGCGACCTGCTGGTACTGGCTGGCCATGAATTCGAAGACCGGGAAAACCTGACTCTCTACGAAGTTTCCATTGACAAGACCCATAAATGGAAAGACAAATCCCTGCGAGAACTGTCCCTGCCTAAAGGCACCCTCATCGTCATGATACAAAACGAAACGGGCACCGTCATCCCCGATGGCAATACGGTCATTCACGGGGAAGATACCCTGGTCATTGCCAGATTCTGATACCAAAAAAGCTGATTCTCAAAAAAGAATCAGCTTTTTTTATCTATATCATGCCTGTTCCGGCACCAATTCGCAAACGCAGTAATCCCATTTTTCACACAGATGTTTCTGCGCCTCCTTGGATGCCTGCCGCATACAATCCAGAGAAAGCACATCCCCTTCCGTATGAAAATACACAGAAACCCACATTCTCCGTCCCGTGCGGGTCACATCGTAAAACACAGGCTCAAATCCATATGCCTGCAAAAGAGGCTCACAAATCCCCTTGACCTGCTCCAGCACTTTTTCATCAGGCGCAAAGAGGAAAATATCTTTTACGGCGCCAAAAAACATCTTGGCTGCCCCCGGCAGTGCGAAAGCCACCACCAGCAGTGCCACCACCTGGTCTACATAGGGCGCCATCCACGCAAGGCTGGTATCTTTCAGTACCTTTGCGCCAAAGAACGCTGCCGCCATACCCATACTGTAAAGGACATCCAGCCGCCACGCCATCCATTCTGTCTGCAATATGGGAGAAGCCACTTTTCTGGCACCCACATACATAACACCCAGAATACAAAGGCTCACCAACCCCAGCAGCAACTGAAACATGGATACGGCACCATATGCCACATGAGCACCGCCGGAAAGCATGGTCTGGATAACATTCACTGTCAATCCCGCCATGACAGAAAGCATCATGGCAGACTTCACTGCTGTAAAAACAGATTCTACCTGTGCATAGCCAAAGGGATATTTCTCCGAAATTGGTCTGTAAAAAAGAGGCGTCAAGCAGACGGCCGCCGCCATCATGAGCATTTCCGCCCCGTCATAGGCGGCATCCATCAGTACCGATTGGGAATGGCTGGCAAAGGCAAACAACAGCTCTGCCGCCACAAAACACACGTCGGCAAAGACAGAGAGCTGCAAAATCCGTTTTTCCGTCTGCAATTCTTGATTTCTCGACCTTTTGGGCATCACTGCCCCTTGGGTTTGTTCCATTTTCATTCACTCCTTATAAAGACGCTTGCTGTTTTTGAAAACCATCACCGTCCCATCTGCGGCAGACCGCTGCCCCCGTGATGTTCTTCCAAATGGTTTTCTCTCGCTTTTTTGCGGCTAAGGAAGATATATTGTTGTCCCAAACCCCTTTCTTTTGATTTCTGCTTCTGATTTATCATATAAAAAAAGAGAGAATATGGATTCTCTCTTTTTTCGTCACATTTTAAAACTTTAATTCATCGATATCCATAGTGCCCATGGGAATGCTGTTGCCGCAAGCGGGACAGGCAATTTCCTTCTGGGTTTCCATGGTTTCCTCATCCACGTCGATTTCCTCGCCGCAGTTGGGGCAGATGAAGGAATAGAAGTACACGGGTTCTTCCGTTTCTTCTTCATCCAGTTCCATTTCTTCCAGTTCTTCATCGTCCAGGAAGGTTTCCAGCATAAATGCCATATCTTCCAGAATATCCATGATGCCATGGAAAATCTTGCCTTCTTTGGTGTCGGGATCAAACCCGCTGCCGTCGCAAAGCCCTCTCAGATATGTGATTTTCTTATCGAAATATTCCATTTATCACTGCCTCCTTCCGAAAGATTGGAAAAAAGATTAGTTGTTCACTCTGCTCAGGTATTCGCCTGTACGAGTGTCGATTTTGATGATTTCACCCTGGTTGATGAACAGAGGTACCTGAACGGATGCGCCTGTTTCAACGATAGCGGGTTTTGTAGCGCCCTGTGCTGTGTTGCCTGCGAAACCGGGTTCTGTGTCTGTGATTTCCAGTTCAACGAACAGAGGGGGTTCGATACCGAATACGTTGCCGTCATGAGCCAGCAGTTTTACGTTTTCGTTTTCTTTCACGAATTTCAGGGAATCGCCAACGTCATCAGCGTTCAGAGCGATCTGGTCGAATGTTTCGTTGTTCATGAAGTGATACAGTTCACCGTCATTGTACAGGTACTGCATATCCATTCTGTCGATGTGTGCTTTGGACATTTTTTCAGTAGGACGGAATGTTTTTTCCACTACTGCACCTGTTTTGATGTTTTTCAGTCTTGTACGAACGAAAGCCGCACCTTTACCGGGTTTTACATGCTGGAATTCCAGTACGCTGTAAATTTCGCCTTCGTATTCCATGGTTACGCCGTTTCTAAGTTCACCTGCAGAAATCATGTTTCATTTCCTCCTCAAATTTCATCTTACGGGAAAAAATTCCCGCTGCTTTTAAAAATTATACTATATTTCTTATTCTAAAAATAAGCATATCCTATTATATTTTAATGGAAAATCAATGTTTTTTCAATACATAATCTGAAAAAAACCATCTTTTTGGCTCAGATCATGCCATTTCTCTTGAAATAAACCTGCATCACTTTCCGCTCTGCCCCGCGTTTTACCTTTGTGATGAGCTGGTCGCGGTCGCAGATGGGCGCTGTCATGATGCAGTACAGACCGCCTCTATGACCGCACCACATATCCGTAAATACCTGATCGCCTACCATAGCCGCTTCCTGGGGCACCAGTCCCAGTCGTTTCAGTGCCTGTTTCATTTTTCTGGGATTGGGCTTGCCTGCTTTGTGGATGGCAAGGGCTTTCAGGGGCTTATTGAAGCGATGCACCCGCTCTTTGTTGTTGTTGGACAGGATGCACAGGCGGAAACCCATGTCCTGCATCTGGGCAAAAAAATCAATGAGCTTTTCATCCGGGTCTGCCACATCAAAGGGCGCCACCGTGTTGTCGATGTCAAATACCAGTCCCCGTATGCCCATTTCCTTCAGCTCCGCCAAAGGCAGGTCATAAATGGACTGAATGTATAAATCAGGGAAAAAACGTTCCAGTATCATATTGCCTCCTTATATCCTCTCGTCCAGTTCAATACGCAGCAAAGCGTTTTCCTCCACCGTTCCCAGCTGCTCCCCGCTGAGATAACGGATCATGGCTTCGTCGGCGTTTCCCGTCACGCCGTAGATCAGTTCAATGCGCTTGGTGCGGAGCAGGGTTCTGCCTGCGGATCGGATATTGGCGCAGAGCACCACATTGATGTCCTGTTCCGTGAGAAACTCCGCAATGGTCTTATCCCCCAAGGGCACCACTTCTTTTGCCTTCACCAGTTCGATTTCCACATCATAGACTGTAAATTCTTTCGTTTCGCTGTACCGGAGAAAAATCTCCCCGTCCTTTGTGGGAATGGCAACCCGCATGGCCCACACCTTCCTTTCTTTGTCCTATTGTATCCATCCTTTGGGGGCGTGTCAAATTTTCCCGTAATTTTTTTTGCGTATTTCACCGAAAAAGGGTAAAATAGGAACGAATACAGAAGGTTACATCGAAAGGAGATTGAAATATGGACCCTAGAATTGAACAATTGGCTTATAATCTGGTGCATAATTCCTGCCGCCTCCAGAAAGGCGAAAAGGTCATGATTCACCAGAACGGCATCCATCCGGCACCGCTGGTAAAAGCCATCATCAAAGAAGTATACAAAATCGGCGCGACACCCTTTTTGCAGCTTATGACAAACTCTCTGGAACGTGAACTGCTGCTGGGTGCCACAAAAGAACAGATGGAACTCATGGCAAAGGCAGACAGCTTGCTCATGAATGAAATGGACGCATTCATCGGTGTCCGCGGTGAGGACAACATCACTGAACAGGCAGACGTGCCCAACGAAAAACAGAGCATTTACGAAAAATATTACTCTGCACCTGTTCACCATGAAATCCGCGTGCCCCATACAAAATGGGTGGTACTGCGCTACCCCACCAACGGCATGGCACAGTCCGCACACACCAGTCTGGAAGACTTTGAAGATTTCTACTTCAATGTATGCAATCTGGACTACGGCAAAATGTCCAAAGCCATGGACAGCATCGTTGACCTGATGAACCGCACAGACAAAGTTCGTCTGGTGGCAAAAGGCACCGACCTGACATTCTCCATCAAGGACATTCCCGCTGTGAAATGCGCCGGCACCTGCAACATTCCCGACGGGGAAATCTACACAGCCCCCGTTCGTGACTCCATCAACGGCGTCATCACTTACAACACCCCTTCCGAATACAACAGCTTTACATTCGAAAATGTAAAACTCACATTCAAAGACGGGAAAATCATCGACTGCGACGGCAACGACAAAGAACGTCTGGAACACATCTTCAACACCGACGAAGGCGCAAGATATGTGGGTGAATTTGCCATCGGCGTAAACCCTTATATCACAAAACCCATGAACAACATTCTGTTCGACGAAAAGATTTCCGGCAGTATCCACTTCACTCCCGGTAACTGCTATGACGATGCACCCAACGGCAATAAATCCGCCATCCACTGGGATTTGGTGCTGATTATGACACCGGAATACGGCGGCGGTGAAATCTGGTTCGATGATGTGCTCATCCGCAAAGACGGACGTTTCGTTCTGCCTGAACTGGAATGCCTGAACCCTGAAAATCTGATGTAATTTTGTTTCAGCAGGAAACATAATATAATAGTAGAAACAGCAAAACCATGGAAGTCAAAGAACGATTTCCATGGTTTTTTTCTGCTTTTTTGAATGGTATTATTTTCTCGAAATTTCAACACATTTCACTGGGCGTACCTTTTTCACGCCGCTCCCGAAACAGTTCCTCCGTTGCTGCCAAAAGTTCCGTCTGTATCTCCTCCACCATCTCTGTCATGTGGGACACCGTCACCACGTAAGGCGTTTTCCATGGGTCACAGCCTGCGGTCATGGCATCCAGCAAAAGAGAAAGGATGCTTCGCACCAGGTCCGTTTTCTGGTATAAATCCTGCAATACATCCAATGGTTTTTCCACGTTTTTCTCCCCTCCTTTTGCCCATGGTATCACACCTTCTCCCCCTTCATGGGAAAATGCCACAATCCTGTGGCATAATTTTTTTCCACAAAAACCATTTATTTCTCCTTTTGCCTGTATATCCGTTGACAGAAAAGCCCAAAATATAGTAAAATGCAAGGGACAACAGCAATGAAAAGGAGAGTAGGCGGCACACAATGCCACAGAGAGCCCCGGCAAGCTGAAAAGGGGCGCAGGAATGACGCTGAACATGGCCTTGGAGCTTCGCACCGACTGCTTCGGCATAGGCTGCGACGGGTTGCGCCCGTTACTGCGTGAGGGTATTTATTGTACCTGCTGAGGTCTTTTTTGTGAAAAAAAGATAAACTAAGGTGGTAACACGGTCACTTCCGTCCTTTGCAGAAAGGGCGGTTTTTTTATTGTGTGCCATCTTCCATTTTTGTAGAAAACCATTGAAAAGGAGAGATATTTGTGGCAAAAGAAAAATTTTATATCACCACACCCATTTACTACCCCAGTGATAAGCTGCATATCGGTCATTCCTACTGTACCGTTGCAACAGACACCATGGCACGTTACAAAAGACTGCGTGGTTACGATGTAATGTTCCTGACAGGTACTGACGAACACGGTCAGAAAATCGAACGTATCGCTACCAGCCAGGGCATGACACCCAAGGAATACACCGACAAAATCGTCAAAGGCATCAAGGAACTGTGGAGCACACTCTGCATCTCCTACGATAAATTCATCCGTACCACAGACGATTACCATGTAAAAACCGTTCAGAAAATCTTCAAACAGCTCTACGATCAGGGCGACATCTACAAAAGCTCCTATGAAGGCTGGTACTGCACACCCTGCGAATCCTTCTTCACAGAACATCAGCTGGTAGACGGCAAATGCCCCGACTGTGGTCGTGATGTGGAACTCTTGAAAGAAGAAAGCTATTTCTTCCGTCTTTCCAAATATCAGGACAGAATCATCAAATACATGGAAGAAAACCCTGAATTCCTGCAGCCCAACACACGCCAGAACGAAATGATCAACAACTTCCTGAAACCCGGTCTGGAAGATCTGGCTGTTTCCCGTACCTCCTTCAAATGGGGCGTACCTGTAGAATTTGACCCCGGCCATATCGTATACGTTTGGGTAGACGCCCTGTCCAACTATATCACTGCTCTGGGTTACGGCACAGAAGACGACAGCCTGTTCAAAAAATTCTGGCCTGCTGACGTACACGTTGTAGGGAAAGAAATCGTACGTTTCCACGCTATCATCTGGCCTGCAATGCTGATGGCTCTGAATCTGCCTCTGCCCAAACAGATCTTTGGTCATGGCTGGCTGGTTATCAACGGCGGCAAAATGTCCAAATCCGTTGGTAACGTTGTAGACCCTAACGTACTGGTTGACAAATACGGCGTAGACGCGATCCGTTACTTCCTGCTGCGTGAAATCGCATTCGGTCAGGACGGCAACTTCAACAACGAAGCACTGATTCAGCGTATCAACTCCGACCTGGCAAACGACCTGGGCAACCTGGTTTCCAGAACCGTTGGTATGATTGATAAATATTTCGGCGGCACACTGCCCGCAGAACGCACTGCAACACCTTTTGACGAAGACCTGAAAGCTGTTGCACTGGCTACCACAGAAAAAGTGGAAAACGCTATGGAAAAAATGTTCTTCAGCGATGCTCTGGTAGAAATCTGGAATCTGGTTCGCCGTACAAACAAATATATCGACGAAACACAGCCCTGGATTCTGTGCAAAGACGAAGCAAAGAAAGCAGAACTGGCAAACGCTCTGTACAACGTTGCAGAAAGCATCCGTATCGTTTCCATCCTGATTCAGCCTTTCATGCCCAACACACCTGCAAAAATCTGGGCACAGTACAACATCACAGAAGGCGACGCAACTGCTTGGGACAGCACAAAGACATGGGGTGTACTGCCTGCTGAACTGAAAGTACAGAAAGGCGAAACACTGTTCCCTAGAATCGATATGAAGAAAGAACTGGCAGAACTGGAAGCAGCTATCAAAGCTTCTCAGGCAACATCCGTTGCAAACCAGCAGAAAAAAGAAGCTGAAAAGAAAGCCGAAGCAGAAAGCGAATACCCTGCAGAAATCACCATCGAAGACTTCTGCAAAGTACAGCTGAAAGTAGGCGAAGTGCTGGAAAGCAAAGAAGTGGAAGGCTCCAAAAAACTGCTGCGCAACGTGATCAAAATCGGTGACGAAGAAAGAGTCATCTTCTCCGGCATCAAAGACGCTTATGCCCCCGGCGAACTGGTAGGCAAACGCGTTGTAGTTGCTTATAACCTGAAACCCAGAAAAATGATGGGTGAAATGTCTTACGGAATGATTCTGTGTGCCGAAGACGGAGACGGCAAACTGAGCGTTCTGACAACAGACGACAAAGACTTTGCAAGCGGGAGCAGCATCAGCTGATGTATTTCGAATCTCACGCACATTATGACGATAAACGCTTTCGTGAAGACAGGGAGAAGCTCTTAGAGCTTCTCCCCTCTTGCGGTATTGACCATGTAGTCAACATCGGCTGCGACCTGAAAAGCTCTCAGGAAAGCATCCGTCTGGCTGAAAAATATGACTACATTTACGCATCCGTCGGCGTACACCCTCACGAAGTAAGCGAAATGACCTCCCAGACCATCGAAGAACTCCGCCGTCTTGCGGCTCATGAAAAAGTCGTTGCCATCGGCGAAATCGGTCTGGATTATTATTACGATTTCAGTCCCAGAGAACTGCAGCAGTTCTGGTTCCGCCAGCAGCTCCGCCTTGCAGAATCTGTTAACAAACCTGTAATAATTCACTCCAGAGACGCTTCTCAGGAGACCTTTGACATCATCAAAAGCAGCCCCATCCGCCGGGGTGTCATCCACTGTTACTCCGGTGCATGGCAAATGGCGAAAGACTATGTAGATATGGGCTTTTTCATCGGTGTTGGGGGGGTAGTGACCTTCTCAAACGCCAAAAAACTGGTGGAAGTGGTGGATAAAATCCCCATTGAAAAAATTCTCATCGAAACAGACAGCCCTTATCTGGCACCCAACCCCAACCGCGGCAAACGTAACGACTCCAGAAATTTACAATTTGTTGTCGAAAAGATTGCGGAAATTAAGAAATTGTCACCGGAAGATGTCGCAAAAATTACGTTTGATAACGCAAAATCGCTCTTTTTTTAAAAAAGGGTTGCATAAATGTTACAAATATGTTAATATAAGCAACGTAATAAAAATGAAGGTATATCGTTATGGTATATCTTCATTTTTTGCAGTTGTGAATTTAACGAAATTTATAGATAGAAGTGACGACTTCCATCCCTTACGACTGCGATACCGAATGACCCCTAATGTCTTTCGGGAAAGGCATAAAATCTAATGTCTATCATCTGAATACGAGAGGAACGCCAGGCGGCCTTGGAGAAAAGACGCAGAATTTTTTCCGAACCGTCAACCCCAATCCTTTTCGGCTCCCACTCATTTTTACCCACAAAAAAGAGTGGTACAGAAAAAAGGAACCAACGTTCAAGGAGGAAAACAATGAAAAAACATCTTAGAGTATTTGCTATCGTGGTATCTATTTTAGCAATCGGCTGCGGCACAGCGTCCGCTTATGACAAAAACACACAGTCCGTATTACTGGATATGGACGGTGTACCCCGCATGGTGACAACAGATAAGACGACGGTCGGTGAACTGATGGCTGACCTTGCGGAAAACGTGGAAACAGAATACATCGTAACAAACGCAGATGAAAGCGATGTACTGGTAGACGATATGGAACTGACTCTTACATCCGTAACAGAAAAAACAGTTTCCACAACAAAAACAGTGCCCTATGAAACTGTAGAACGCACAAACAACGACCTGAAAAGCGGTGAATCCCGCGTGGTACAGGAAGGTGTTAACGGCACCGCAACTGTTATCAACAAAGAAATCTATCACGGCACAGAACTGGTAGAAACCGTTTTCGTTGAAGAAAAGGTTGTTACCGAACCCGTAGATAAAATCGTGGAAGTAGGCCCCGAAAATGTTATCGCAGGTTACACCTACTCCAAAGCAATCAATGTAAAAGCAACAGCCTACACACCTTATGACGCAGGCTGCACCGGCGTTACAGCCACCGGTATGAAAGCCGGCAAAGGCGTAGTAGCCGTTGATCCCAAAGTAATCCCTCTGGGCTCCAGAGTATACGTGCCCGGTTACGGCGTAGCCATTGCCGCAGACACTGGCGGCGCCATCAAAGGCAACAGACTGGATGTATGCGTGAACAGCGTTTCCGAAGCATACAGCTGGGGTGTTAGAAACGTAACTGTATACGTTCTGGAATAAGACCCGTTGAAATAGAATACAAAACATCATATACCACAAAAAATAGCAACAGCGTCCGAGAACATCGGGCGCTTTTCTTTTTGTCTTTCTCCTGCCCTTCAAAGGCCCCTTTTCCGCAAAAATGCCTCTTGCCATATTGTTTTGTATCTTGTATACATCTATTTTCCATTATAAGGCCCTCTCAGGCATTTTTATCCCCTTCCATGAAACTTTCCCCACAAAATGTAAAAACGCCTCTAAAAACCCCCTTTTTGACGTTTTTAAGCTAGGGTATCCCCTCTACGCTTTTTTCCATAAAAAAGGAACATGGATTTTAAGGCTTCCTCATAAAAAAACGCCGGAATCTTAGGGACATCTTCATAAGAAAACAAAGAAAGCCAAAATCCTTATCATGACAAAGGATTTTGGCTTTCTTATTTTTTATTTATTTGTTATGTTTTCTTATGAAGACAGCCGTCGCAATTTCCCTTAAGAAATCAAGGAAAAGGAAAATCAATGTTTTCTTAAGAGGAAGTTGCTTTTTGATTCCAGCGTTCTTATTTTTACTGTCATTGCTCTGGCATGTTTCTTCTGAAACAGCCTTTCAAATTTTCTTATTTTGTGCTGTCTACAGTGATGGTCTTTGTAGCATCATCCCAACCTACAGCAATGTCCATCAAGCTGCACAGGTCGCGCAGTTTGAAATATGTACTGCCGTTGATGGTGTAAGCAGGCATTGCGTATTCCATCCATCCTCTGTACACAGGTGCAGCGGAAGGTAATGCCTGTTTTGCGGTGCCGTCTCCTGCTGCCAGTTCGCCGCCGACTGCCACGTAAGCTGTTCCACCCTGCAAACTGATAGCTTTGGCATTTGCATCCCAAGTCACGTTAAAGCTCTTCGCTGTGCCGTTGACAGCTGCCGCTACGTCACGCAGTTTGAAATATGTATTGCCGCCAATGGTGTAAGCGTCAAAAGCCATTTCCTTGCCATTTACCAGCACTTTGGCCGCACTGGGCACAGCTGTGGTATACTGGGGTTTTGTCAGGCTTGCTGCTGTCTGTCCATTGCCTTCCACCACCAGATATACTTCCGCGCCGCCTGCAATGGCAGGATACATGCCAAGGGCACGATAGATGCCGGGTTCTTTAATGGTATAAGTGGTGCCGACTTTTACAACAGCCTCTCCTTCGCTTTCAAAATAGAGAGCGTCCCAGCTTTCCTGTGTGTAACCATCAGGAAGCATAACCCCCTGCGCTGCCAGTGCGTTTCCAGCACTGAGATATTTTGTCACTTCAAAAGTCTGCAGCTCGTCCACAGCACTGACTTTCACAGGTGCCTGACACACATAGGCTTCTTTTCCAGCTACGGTGGTCTTACCTGTCACATTGGAAATGCTGAGCTGATATTGAGCCGCTTCCCCTTCCATTCTGTCATAGCCGTCCACCTGTACGGTTTCTGCCCCGAAAGCTGTCACAGGCAGTACCATAGTCAGCACCAGTGCTGCAGCCAGCCCCCTCATAGTTCTTTTTTTCATAAAAGCCCCTCCTGATACATAATTTTTTTGTATCCACACAGATACAAGCCCATTATAACAAGGAAGGTGTTCCCCTACAAGAACATTTTTCTCACATAAAAAAACATCGGTATGCCTTCCAAATTTCGCATACCGATGTTTCTGTATTACAATTCGATGATTTCCGCGTTTTCCACTGCTTCTTCCAGATACTTATCCAAATCTGTCAGTTTCCGTTCAATCCGTTCGATGACATTCAGACGAGGTTTGATCTGAGGGTGTTTTGCTACGAAAATGGTGCAGCAGTCTTCGTAAGGACGAATGGAAATGTCATAGGTGCCAATCTTGGTACCGATGTTGATGATTTCCTGTTTATCCATACCTGCCAAAGGACGCAGTACAGGCATGTTGCAAACTGCGTTGATGGCATAGATGCCCTGCATGGTCTGGCTGGCTACCTGACCTACGCTTTCGCCGGTAATCAGGCTCCATGCGCCGTCTTTTTCCGCGATTTTTTCCGCCGCACGCATCATAGCACGTTTCAGGTGGATGGTCAGCTTATCATGAGGCACATTTTCCAGCAGATACAGCTGCAGATCTGTAAAAGGCACTACATAGAGCTTAAATTCCCCTGTAAAGTCCGCAATGCGTTTTGCCAGATCGATAACTTTCTGTTTTGCCCATTCGCTGGTATACGGAGGGCTATGGAAGTATACGCCTTCCACTTCTACCCCACGTTTTGCCATCATCCATGTAGCAACGGGGCTGTCGATACCGCCGGAGAGCAGAGAAACGCCCTTACCGGAACTGCCGTAAGGCAGACCGCCGTAAGTCTTGATGATTTTGGAATACATGTAAATGCGGTTACGCACTTCGATATTCAGCACAACGTCAGGTGTTTTGACGTTTACAGTCATGTTAGGCATGTGGTCGAGGATGTATTCCCCTACATCTGCCGCAATCTGCATGGATGCCACGCCAAAGCCCTTATTGGAACGACGGGCATTTACCTTGAATGTCATGGGTTTATCGCCATAGAGTTCCTGCATGTGGCGCAGAGCTTCTTCTTTGATGGCGTCCATGGACATTTCCTGCAACCGGATACCGGGGCACAGTGCCACCAGACCGAAAATAGGCTCTACTCTGGGGATGACCAGATCATAGTCCATTTCGCCGCCGCGGTCTTCTACAATCAGACGACCGGGTTCTCTTACGACATAATAATTTCCTACAGGGTCCAGATTTCTGCGAATCGCCAGAATCAGACGATTGATGAAGATATACTGGTTATCGCCACGCATGGCAATTTCCCCGAATTTTACAAGCAATACTTTATCCGCCATACTTCCTCCTTATCTCTGTCGGTTGATTTTACGCAGGAAAGGTACGGTTTCTTCCAGCGCTTTCAGACATTCCTGTGCTTCTTCCACGGTGTTATACCGGCAGAAGCTGAAACGTACCGCCCCTTCGATTTCTTCAAAAGGCATGCCCATGGCTGTCAGAACAGGGCTGCCGATTTTCTTTCTGCTGTCGCAGGCAGAACCTGCGGATACGAAAATACCCTTGCTTTCCAAGCTGTGCAGCAAAACTTCACTGCGCAGGCCTTTGAATGTGACATTCAGTACATAAGGGCTGGCTTCTTCCAGTCCATCCCCGTTGACCTGTGTGTCAGGCATTGCCAGAATGCCGTCCATAAGGGTTTTCTTTACTTCTTTCACATGTTCGATGCTTTCTTTCATGGAACGGAAGGCAACGTCTGCCGCTACCCCCAGACCAGCTACGCCAGCGCCGTTTTCTGTACCTGCTCGCTGGCCTTTCTGCTGACCGCCCCCCAGAATAAAGGGACGTACTTTCAGACCTTTGCGCATATAGAGCATACCTACGCCTTTGGGGCCATGGATTTTATGACCGCTCATGGTCAGCAGGTCGATTTTCATTTTCTGTACATCAATGGGGTATTTGCCGAAAGCCTGCACGGCGTCTACATGGTACAGGGTATTGGGATTCTTTTCTTTGATGAGTTTCCCAATGGCTGCCGCATCCTGAATGACACCTGTTTCGTTGTTCACCAGAATGGTGCTTACCAGAATGGTGTCAGGACGGATGGCATTTGCCAGTTCTTCCAGAGAAATATGTCCCTTTTCGTCTACACCCAGCCATGTGACTTCATAGCCTTTTTCTTCCAGATGTTTCATGGGATTTTTTACAGCGGGATGTTCAATGGCTGTGGTGATCAGGTGTTTGCCGTTTCTTGCATAGCCTTCCGCTGTGCCGTAAATGGCCCAGTTATCCCCTTCTGTACCGCCGCTGGTGAAGAAAATTTCTTCTTCTTTGGCACGGATGCCATTGGCAAGGATTTCCGCCGCTTTGCGGATTTCCTTTTCCACTTCCAGACCCATGACGCTGACGGAAGCAGGGTTCCCAAAGTTTTCGCACAGCATATAGGTCATTTTTTCCGCCACTTCGGGCAGCGCTCTTGTGGTGGCGGCATTATCGAAATAAATCATTTCTGTTTCCTCCTTAGCCCAATTCATATAACAACAAGGCAACGGTGGTCATGCCCGCCGTTTCCGTCCGTAAGATTCGTTTGCCCAGTGTCACCGGCAGAATGCCTGCTTCCTGTGCCAGCTGGATTTCCTCCGGCGCAAAACCGCCTTCCGGCCCGATAAAGACCCCTACGGTCTTGCCGGAAAAGCCCTGCACAAACTGACGGATACCTCTTTCTTCCTCTTTTTCATAAGGAATCAGTGCTCCATCCAGCTTTGCCGCTTCGGCCACAGCTTCTTTGAAGGTCAGGACACTTTCCCCCATCTGAGGGATGATGCCCCGTCCGCTCTGTTTTGCGGCTGCTTCGGCGATTTTCTGCCAGCGTTCCAGCTTCTTGCCTTCTTTTTTATCCAGCTTCACAATGGCTCTTTCCGTGGAAACGGGCACAATTCGCTCAATGCCCAGTTCCACGCATTTCTGGATAATCCATTCCATTTTATCCGCTTTGGGCAACCCCTGATACAGGGTGATTTTCGTTTCCGGCTCCACATCGCAAGGGGCGGAAGAAAGGACTTCCGTCACCACACCACGTTCCAAAGAAAGGATGCGGCACTGATAGTCCGTTCCTTCCCCGTCACATACGGTGATTTCTTCCCCTTCTCTTGCCCGGAGCACTGTCTTGATATGCTTTTCGTTTTCCCCTGTCAGGGTGATTTTCTTCCCCACAATGTCCTGTGGTGTCACAAAAAATTTCGGCATGGCTTATCCCTCATAACGGGTAGCAATGGCAACCCAGCTTGTTTTTTCCTTGATGTCCAGCACAGCAAAGTTTGCGGCTTTCAGGGCTTCCAGCACATCTTCCTTCCGTTCGGTGATGATGCCGCTGCACAGGAAAATGCCGCCGTCTTTGATGTAATCAGGCACCTGTTTTGTCAAAGCAATGATAACGTCTGCCACGATGTTGGCAGCTACCAAATCGTATTTTTTGCCGCTGTAAGATGCCTGCAGTTCTTTGTCTTCCAGAATATTGCCGGCTTTTACATGGTAACGGTTCCGGTCGATATCGTTTCTGTCGCTGTTTTCATAAGCAATCTGGATAGCATTAGGGTCAATATCCACAGCGTCCGCTTCTTTTGCATCCAGCAGCAAAGAAGCGATGGACAGGATACCGCTGCCGCAGCCAATATCCAGCACCATATCATCTTTCTTCACATATTTTTCGATGAGTTCCATGCAAAGCTGTGTGGTTTCGTGGGTGCCTGTACCGAAAATATGACCGGGGTCGATTTTCAGGATAATTTTATCTGTCTGGGCAGGCAGTTCTTCCCAAGAGGGCTTGATCATGATTTTATCGCCTACGGGGAAAGGTTTGAAATATTTCTTCCAGTTGTTTGCCCAGTCTTCTTCCGCTACATTTTTCATGGTCACTTCCAGAGAGCCCAGATCCAGTTCTTTTTCTGTTTCTTTCACGCTCTGGAGTGCGCTTTTGATCTGGGACAGCTGTTCTCTGCCGTAGAGGTTGTCACGCAGGAAAAAGGTGATGCCTGTGGTCTGTTCCTGTTTTTCTTCCACCAGTTCATCGGCAACATAGTCCCATTCTCTGTTGGGATTTTCCAGAAATTCCGCAAAATCCGCTTCGTCGTGAATCATGAGCCCGTTGAGACCGCACTGGTACAGCACGCCTTCCACCGGCTCCAGCCCCATCTGGGATGTGGCTACAAATACTTCGATCCATTCCATGTTCTTCTGCCTCCTTATTGTCCGTTCCACTACGAAAAAAATCCGACACGTTGTGTCGGCTTTTTCTGCCTCACCTCCGCCAGAAAAGGCGGCAGAAGCCGTTGTTTCTTATTTTTCATACATGCGGCAAACTTCCCGGTAGCTTTCCGGTGTGCCGATGTCATAACATTCTCCGGAGAATGTGTAGGCGTACACGTCTTTGCGTTTGTACAGCCATGCGGGGAAGTTCCCCGGTGCGTCGGGATTGTTGCCCCCATCCAGATATTCCCGGAACATGGGCACTGTATCCCGTTTGTAAAGGTAGGTGGCAAATACCGCTGTGTCGGACTTAGGTTCTTTGGGTTTTTCCTCAATATCCAGCACCTTGCCGTTTTCATCCAGCAGCGCCACGCCGAACTGGGACAATTCCTTTTTGTTGGGCCATTTCTTGACGCAAACGCAGTCATGGTCTTTTTCCCGATAATAATCCACATAATCCCGCAGGGAATATGTAAAGAAGTTATCTCCGGCAATGACCAGCAGTTCGTCGTCGATGTTCTTTTCAGCAATGACAAAGCCAATATCACCTACAGCGCCTTTTTTGTTTTCGTCGCTGGTGGTGCCGTCATCCAGCACAGAAATGGGGGTTTTCCCCGGCGCTGTCTTTGCCCAGTCTGTGAAATGCTGTGCAAAACGGCTGTTTGTCACCACATAGATTTCGTCAATCTCAGAAATGGTGTTCAGTTCGTCTACGATATAATCAATGATTGGTTTTTTGTTGATTGGAAGCAATGCCTTTGGCGTATTGATGGTCAAAGGATATAATCTGGTGGCATAGCCTGCCGCCAATATAATTGCTTTCATGAAATCACTCCTCTTTCCTCATCAGAAGTGTCCTTCTTCGCCAAACAGACTGTCACATACAGCCTGCATGTTCTTGGGCAAAGGCGCCGTCATCTGTTTTCCGTACAAATAGGACAGGAAACCTTCTTTTTCCTTCCAGACGATTTTCCGGGCATGCAGACATTGATTGGAAATGGCAAACTCCCCTCTGACCTTTCGGTTCGTTTCGGCATCGCCATATTTCCTGTCACCCAAAACGGGATGGCCCATGGCCTGCATGTGGGCACGAATTTGATGGGTCTTTCCGGTGATGAGCTGCAGTTCCAGCAAAGTATAATCCTTTGTGTGGGCAATGGGGCGGTACTTTGTCAGGGCGCGGCGGTATCCCGCTTTTTCCTGATGGCTTGTCCGCACCTGATTATGCTCCTCATCCTTGGAAAGATACAGGTCGATTTCTCCCGCTTCTTCCACTACGCCTTTTACCAATGTAACATAATATTTATCCATACGCCGGCTGCGAATGGCTTCATTGACTGCCTGCACAGCGCGGAGGGTTTTCCCTGCCACCACAATGCCGCTGGTGTTTCTGTCCAGACGGTTGCAGACTGCCGGTGTGAACGCACTTTCCGCAGAAGGCGTGTATTGTCCTTTTTCGTAGAGGTAATACAAAATCTGGTCTGTGAGGGTGTCCCGATCCTCCGCTTTTTCCGGATGGGTCAGAAGCCCGGCAGGCTTATTCACCACCAGAATGTCGTCATCCTCGTACACAATGCCGAAGTGACGCTCTGCCACAGGAACGGTCTTTTCCTCCATAAATCCTGCCATGGTTTCTTCCGCCAGATACAGCTGGAGGGTATCCCCCTCCAGCAGCATCTCGCTGCCCTCTGCCTTGCCTTTATTGAGCTTGATGCGTTTTTTGCGCAGCATTTTATAGACAAAGCTTTTGGGCGCTTTGTTGAAGTATTTCAGCAGGTATTTATCCAGTCTTTGGTTTTCCTCATTTTTGGTGATCTTGATCTCTTTCAATTCTCCCAAACTCCTTTGAGAAATCCTCCCAGCTTGTTTTTAGCTGTGGATCCAAGCCAGATATGCACTGATGAAGTTGTCGATGTCGCCGTCCATGACTGCCCCTACGTTACCGGTTTCTTCGCCGGTACGATGGTCTTTTACCATGGTGTAAGGCATGAATACATAGGAACGGATCTGGCTGCCCCAGCCGATTTCTTTTACATCGCCACGGATTTCCGCCAGTTTCTGCATCTGTTCTTCAATTTTCAGTGCCAGCAGTTTACTTTTCAGCATTTTGAACGCACGTTCCTTATTGCTGAACTGGCTTCTTTCATCCTGACACTGTACCACAATCCCTGTAGGGAAGTGGGTGATACGGATGGCAGAAGATGTTTTGTTGACATGCTGACCGCCGGCGCCGCTGGCACGGTATGTGTCGATACGGATGTCGTCGGCTTTGACTTCGATCTCATTGTCGTTTTCGATTTCCGGCATAACATCGCAGGAAGCGAAAGACGTATGACGTCTGCCGGAGCTGTCGAAAGGAGATACACGCACCAGACGATGGATGCCTTTTTCGGACTTCAGATAGCCGTAAGCGTTTTCGCCGTTGACCTGAATGGTCACGGATTTCAGACCTGCTTCGTCGCCGTCCAGCATATCCAGTACTTCCACCTCAAAGCCTGCTTTCGCAGCCCATTTGGTGTACATACGGAACAGCATGTTGGTCCAGTCGCAGGCTTCTGTGCCGCCGGTACCAGCGTGAAGGGTAACGATGGCGTTGTTGCGGTCGTATTCCCCGTCCAGCATGGTAGCTACGTGAAGCTGTTCGTATTCCTCCAGGAAGGAATCGTTCATTTCCTTGACTTCCTCGTAGATGCTTTCGTCTTCTTCTTCGATGCCCATTTCAATGAGCGTGAGGATATCCTCGTATTTGGTCACAAGACCTTCATAATGTTCTACCTTGTTTTTCAGCGCTTTGAGCTGCTGCAAGGTTTTCTGGCTCTTCTGCATATCGTTCCAGAAATCAGGATCGGCAGAAAGTTCTTCCAGTTCGGCTATTTTCTCTTTGGCGCCAGCGACGTCAAAGTGAAGCCCCCATTTCCTTTAATTTTTCGTCATAAGCGGAAAGGCCCAGACGGATCTGTTCTAATTCGAACATGCAAAAATCAACTCCTTTAAAAATAAGATTTTTTTGGTTGTTTTTTTATTTATGATAAACGTAACGAATATCCGTAAGTGTTTTGCCGTCTATTTCACACAGACAGGCATCTTCTGTGGGCACAAAGCCCAGTTTTTCATAAAAGGCTCTCGCCCTCATATTCTCCCGCAGGACCCAAAGGTAAACCCCTTCGTAAGTCCCCAGAAGTTCGTCCCTGACGCTTTCCAGCAATTCTCTGCCATATCCTTTGTCGTAATATTCCGGCAAAAGATAAAGAGAAGCCACTTCGCCAAAGGCACTGTAATCGCCGCCGTTTCCCACAAGGGTTCCCCCAGCGGGCAATGTTGTCTGTGCAGCGCCATAAGCCACTGCCCCCACGGCTCTATCCTTATCAAAAATCAGTTTGGCAGACAAGCTGCCTTCTGTCAATGCTTTTTCAAAAAAGGTTACCCAATGATCTTCGGACAATCCATCCAAAAACCCATCAGGCACATTTCCCCGAAAAGCCACTTTCCAGCTTTCAGCGTAAATACGGCTCATGACAAAGGCGTCTGCCGCCGCTGCCTGCCGCAAAGTACCGGCTTTTCGAAAACGAATATAATTGCCGGAAAAAGAAGGTTCCAACTCCTCCGCGGCCACTGCCCAATGGGGCACGTTATATTCCGCATACATGGAGGGATGGTGAAGCAGAAAAGCAACTGCCTTTCCCCCTTCTGTTTCACAGCCATAGACAGGCACCAGATGTCCGCCTTTTCCATAAAAACTTCCGTCCGGTTTCTGCTGACCAAAACGGAAATAAGGTGTCACGGAAGCAATGCAGACAAAGCCGTTTTCCAAGTCTTTCTGGATGTCAGCAAGGGTCTTGCCCCGCTTCGCCTCTCCAAAAATGCCGTAGCCTACAGCCATTTCCGCCAGTTTTCCATGAATCCAGCCGACGCCTTCTTTATAAGCCCCTGCCGCCAGACCTTTGGAGATCATCTCCCCCTGTCTGCCGCAGGTACAGCCAAGGCCGTCCAGCACCATCCGCAAAGAAGCGATGCCGCAGCCTCTGCCGCTCCAGCTTTCCGCCTCGGCAAGGGAGGGAAATCCCTCCTCCTGCCAGTTTTCAGCGGTCATTCTCTGGGTATAAAAAGGCAATTCTGCCAGCTGTATCCGTTTTCTCATGGTTTCACCTGCTTATTAAGCGTTTCTGCCGCAGCACTGTTTGTATTTCTTGCCGCTGCCGCAAGGGCAGGGATCATTTCTGCCAACTTTTTCTTCGGCACGTTTCTTAGGCTGTTTCACTGCGGAATCGTCCTTGTTGGTGAACATGGGTTTCTGCACTTCTTCCCGTTTTGCTTCGGTTTCGATGCGGACACGGTAGAGGATTTTCAGGGTATCTTCCTGAATGTGGTTGCTCATTTCCTCGAACATGTCGTATGCAGCAAATTTATATTCAATCAGAGGGTCTCTCTGTGCGTAAGCGTGCAGACCAATGCCCTGACGCATCTGGTCCATATCGTCGATATGATCCATCCATTTCTGGTCGATGACACGAAGCATTACCACGCGTTCCAGTTCACGCATTTTTTCTTCGTCGCCGATTTCTTTTTCTTTCAGTTCATAGAGCTGAACACCCAGTTTTTTCAGGTTTTCTTTCAGCTTGTCTTTTGTCATTTTTTCCAGAGCGTCTTCTTTGATGTTGATTCTGCCAACAGGGATGATGGCGGAGAAAGATTCGCTCAGAGCGTTCATATCCCATTCTTCGGGCATCTGTTCATCGCTGATATGGGCGTCGATGATGCGGTCGATGGTCTGGGAAATCATACCCATGATGCTGTCGCGAAGGTTTTCGCCGTAAAGTACACGTTTTCTTTCGCCGTAAATAACTTCACGCTGTTCGTTCATAACCTGATCGTATTCCAGCAGATGTTTACGAACGGCAAAGTTGTTGCCTTCTACTTTCTTCTGGGCGTTTTCGATGGCTTTTGTCAGCATGCCTGCTTCGATGGGTTCGTCTTCATCCATACCCATGGCGTCAACCAGTTTCATGGTCTTTTCGGAGCCAAACAGACGCATCAGGTCGTCTTCCAGAGAGATATAGAATCTGGATTCACCGGGGTCACCCTGACGGCCGGCACGACCACGGAGCTGGTTATCGATACGTCTGGATTCATGACGTTCTGTACCGATGATCTTCAGACCACCCAGTTCTGCAACGCCTTCACCCAGCTTGATGTCGGTACCACGACCAGCCATGTTGGTAGCGATGGTAACGGCGTTCATCTGACCAGCCAGTGCAACGATTTCCGCTTCTTTTGCGTGGTATTTTGCATTCAGCACCTGATGAGGGATGCCTTCCCGTTTCAACAGTTTGCTCAGTTCTTCGGATTTATCAATGGTAACGGTACCTACCAGTACAGGCTGACCTTTTGCGTGAGCTTCTGCGATGTCACGAACAACAGCACGGAATTTACCTGCTTCTGTGCGGTAAACAACGTCCTGCAGGTCTTTTCTGGCAACAGGTCTGTTTGTGGGGATTTCCACAACGTCCATACCGTAAATGTTACGGAATTCGTCTTCTTCTGTTTTCGCTGTACCAGTCATACCGCATTTTTTCTTATATTTGTTGAAGTAGTTCTGGAATGTGATGGTTGCCAGTGTTTTGCTTTCCCGGCGTACCTGTACATTTTCTTTGGCTTCGATTGCCTGATGCAGACCGTCGGAGTAACGTCTGCCGGGCATCATACGGCCGGTGAATTCGTCAACGATAACGATTTCCCCTTCATGTACCACATAGTCTTTGTCCAGATGCATGTTGTAGTTTGCTTTCAGAGCGTTGTTGATGTGGTGCTGCAGTTCCAGGTTTTCGGGGTCAGACAGGTTATCTACGTTGAAGAATTTTTCTGCCTTTGCGATACCTTCCTGTGTCAGCACAACGCTTTTTGCCTTTTCATCCACGATGAAGTCCCCTTCTTCCTGAAGTTCTTCTTTCATCAGAGGGTTCATAGCTTCTTCTTCGTTGAGGATGCGGCCTTTTTTCAGCTGTTTTACAAACAGATCGGCTACGCGGTACAGGTCTGTGGACTTGGAGCCGCTGCCGGAAATGATCAGTGGTGTTCTGGCTTCGTCGATGAGGACGGAGTCCACTTCGTCGATGATGGCAAAGTGCAGGTCACGCTGTACCATGCTTTCTTTGCGGACTACCATGTTGTCACGGAGATAGTCGAAACCGAATTCATTGTTGGTGCCGTATGTGATGTCACATGCATAAGCGGCACGACGTTCGTTGTTGTCCATGCTGTTGAGGATACAGCCAACGGTCAGACCCAGGAAACGGAATACTTCGCCCATCCATTCGCTGTCACGCTGTGCCAGGTAGTCATTGACAGTAACAACGTGTACGCCCTTGCCTTCCAGTGCGTTCAGGTACGCAGGCAGGGTAGCCACCAGTGTTTTACCTTCACCAGTACGCATTTCGGCAATACGTCCCTGGTGCATAACGATACCGCCCATGAGCTGTACAGGGAAATGACGCATATTCAGTACATGGGGACGGGAAGCCGCTTCTCTTACAACAGCGTATGCTTCCGGCAGAATATCGTCCAAAGTTTCGCCTTTTGCCAGACGGTCTTTGAATTCCTGTGTTTTGCCTCTGAGTTCTTCATCAGAGAGTTTTTCGTATTCAGGACCCAGTGCTTCGATTTTGCTTACGATTGGTTTGATTTTCTTGATTTCTTTTTCACTGTAGTTCCCGAATATTTTTTCCAATAAACCCATTTGGTTCACCTCATTTTTTCTTTTTCCTGTATGTCCCGTGGAAAGCCATGCTTTCTCATAGGCATACTTTTACATTATTATAGTTTAGCAGAAAAACAGCCTTCGGCGCAAGCATAAAATGCCCGAAAACCGAAGGCTTTACAAAACTTTAAGGAAATTGTAACTTCTTTCCCATACTTTTTACAGTTTATACGAAAAATAGACCATATCTTTGAGCAGTATGCCATCCTCTACAATGGGATGGTCATAATGATGAACGAAAAAATCCGTGATTCTATGGGAGAATTGGAAGCCGCAGGCCATGTAAAAACCCATGGTTTTGGGCGTTTCTCCTGTTCCTGCCTGCAAAATGCCTTTTCCTTGCAGTTTTTCCTGCCAGAACCGCACCAGCTGTTTTCCATATCCTTTGCCCTGAAAAGCAGGCAAAACAGCGATGTTTTTCAGTTCCCACAGATTTTCTCCTTCTTTGGTCACAACGGAAAGGGCAATGGCGTCTTCCCCGTCAAACAGTACTGCCATCTCTCCTCTTTCCAGATATTTCATGACCATGTCCTCCTGCTCATCTCCCAGCAGGAGCAAATCCATGAAGTCCGTTTTTCCCGTAAATATCTGCCGCAGCTCCATATCAGTAAGCTACCCGGCGGATGTCGTTGATGTGTCCCAGTACCATGATATGTTCGTCTTCATTGAATACGTAGTTGGGGCCGGGAATGGGAATCACGCCTTCCCCCTGTTTCACCGCTACAATATTCAGATTATAGCGAGCACGGAAGTTAACATCCACAACGGTTCTGCCCAGCCAACGTTCCATGGGGCGGATTTCCGCAATGTAATAATCTTCCACAAAGGGGATGCAGTCGAAAATATTGTCAGAGCTTGCAGCAATGGCAATTTGTTCTGCCACGTTTTTCTCAGGATAAATGACAACGTCAGCACCGTTTCTTTTCAGGAATTTTGCCTGAATGTCCTCGTCAGCTTTGGCATAAACCTTTTTCGCGCCCAGTTCCTTCAGGAAACTTGCAATCTGCAAACTGTTCTTGAAATTTGTACCCATGCAGACAAAGCAGGCGTCGAACAGGTCAATGCTGAAAGAGCGGAGCACATCAATGTTGGTGCAGTCCCCTACACGTCCGCTGACGCCAAGGGGCAGCACATCTTCCACTGCTTCGGAGTCCTTATCCACTACCATGATCTCACATTCATTTTCTGCCAGAGAGCGGCACAAATGATGGCCAAAAGAGCCCATACCAATAATCAAAAAGGATTTCATTTCCATAACTTCCTCCTGTTACATGTCTAAATTATCCAATGGTGATCTTTTCCAGAGGCATGGTCACAGGCGGCGCCGCTTTCCGTTCCATAAGGGCTACGGCAAAGGAAATACTGCCCACCCTGCCGCAGTACATGAGGAAAATGATGACCAGACGGGAGAATACCTCCAATTCTCTGGTGATGCCTGTGGAAATGCCTACGGTACCCATGGCGGAGAATGCTTCAAAAAGCACATCCGTCAGTTCCAGATTCTGCACACTGCAGATGGCAATGGTACCAAGGATCACAAAAATCAAATTGACAAAAAATACGTAAATGGCCTTGTGCAGGGCGTCTTCTTCCAGCCGTCTGCCAAAAATATTGGCACTGCGGGCATGACGCACCCCAGCCAGTGTATACATGAGAATGACCATCAGTGTGGTGGTCTTGATGCCGCCGGCAGGGGAGCCGGGGCTGCCG
>NZ_CAJMDQ010000024.1 GCF_905212195.1 uncultured Anaerotignum sp.
CACTGTATTCCCGGCTGCCGGCAGCAGCAACTCCGCAGTTGAACTGACTTGCGACGAACTTTTCCATTACGGCAAATGCGAAGCCTGGGTTGACATCTGCAAAGGCTGGGAAGAAGAATAAACACCCGTTTTTTTAGTAAGGAGTATTTTTATGAAAATATCTACAAAAGGCCGCTATGGCATACGCCTGATGTTAAGTCTGGCTCTCCATTACGACAAAGGCACACTGGCTTTGAAATCTATCGCCAGAGAGCAGGATATTTCCGAAAAATATCTGGAACAGATCATCAATCCACTGACAAAATCCGGTCTGGTAAAAAGCTACCGCGGTGCGCAGGGAGGTTACATTCTCACACGAGAACCAAAAGATATCACCATCGGAGAAGTCCTGAGAATTCTGGAAGGTTCCCTTTCTCCTGTAGATTGTGTGGACAACCCCATGTGCCCCAATTCTGACACCTGCGTTTCTCTTTCCATCTGGAAAAAGATGAAAGAAGCGCTGGATGATGTCGTGGACAACATTTCTTTGGCTGATATGGCGGAAGAATACAAAGAAAAAAATCACATTGAAATCTAAAAAAACAACACGCAGGAAAAATTCCTGCGTGTTGTTTTTTTATGCAATGACTTGCTGTACCGTTGTTCCTGTATAGTAATGTTCCAGAATTTCTTCTGCTGTTTTGCCTTCTTCTGCCATGCCTTTGGCACCATACTGGCTCATACCCACGCCATGACCGTTTCCGCCGCCATAAAGAGCAATGCCTGTCAGTTTTCCTTCTGCATTTTTCATTTCTTTTACGGCAAAAAATCCACTGGGAAGTATGCTGTTTCCTGTCAAAGATTCTCCGTCTTTCCTCTGCAAATAAATAGGGTCACCTATGGTCATTTTGGTAGGAGAAAGTACCTGCCGGATGGTATATTCTGTTTTCACCTGCACAGAACCCTTTTCGTAGTCCAGCCGCAATACTTCTATTACACCGCTTTCTCCCCGCTTTGCCACAGAAATTCCTGTAAGCCGTCCCAAATCTTCTGGTGGTGTCTGTGCCTTCCAACTGCCATCCTCCTGCAAAACCTCCACATGGGCTGGATGAGATTTTGCGGCTTCTTTCAGTTTGGCACTGGCGATTTCTGTTAACTGTCCTGCACCAAAGTATGTTTTCCAACGATACCAAGGGGATGCATCATCATACCCCTCAATCTCCCAATCCTGCCAGAATGCCAGCCATTCTTCTTCCGTAGCTGGTTTTTCCACAGAAATGCCGTGGGTTCCGCCCGTCAAATAGGGTTTGCTTTCTTCTGTAAAAGTGCCGTCTGCCGACCATACTTCTTTTGCATATGCGCCATAGCCACAGGAAGTAGAGTAAAAATACGTGGTCACCACTTCATTGCCTGCCGTCAGGCATTTTCCCTCTGTTGCCTTAATTGCCGCATCTGACAGTTCCGCCGTATCCGCTCCCAGATACACCTGACTGGCCACGGTATCTGCCAAATGGGCGCCATATCCGCAATAGCTGTTGGCATAAAACTGATTATAGGCATAACTACGGGCAGTGATTGCCTGAGCCTCAAGGGCTGTTTCCCCAAAATCCACAGGCATTTCATGAGGAACCACCCCCCGCAGATAGGTTTCCAAGGGCAATTCATTGATAACAGAAATGCCGTCTTGCCGCCGTTCTAACTCTACTGTGCCAAAATACTGACGTTTTGTGCCATCAGAAAAAGTTACAGACAAAGGACTATCTCCTGTTGGAACCACCGCCACAATACCACTGTCAAACCATGGCAAATCTGCAGTCATCACAGCCTGCTCTTCATTGGAAAATGCTTTTTCTGCTTCACTGCTTTTCAGGGTAAATCCCCCTTCTGAGGATAAGGTCACTTTTGTTTGCCCTGCTCCGCCAATAAGCACCCGGATATTCTCCGGCTGTACTGTCTGGGTAATGATTGCCCCTGCCACTTTTCCATCTTTGAGATAGTAATTTGCTCCCTTTGTACCGCAAATCAACTTTGATACTTTTTGGCTCGTCCATTCTGTTCCCGTCGCATCATAAATACGAAAATCATCTGCCCAAGAGAGAAGTCCCTGCTCTGCTAGATAAATCTCCTGTCCATTGACTCGTTTTACAGTACAAAGGCCTAATTCTGCCGCCTGCACCGCTTCTGTCGCTTTTCCTTCCGAAAGAGTTACATCGCAAATGCCCTCCACTGCCTGTCCTGTATAAGGTCTTGTCACACTGCCTGCACCTGTTTCCATGCGGATGGTTCCGCCGGAAGCCGTACAGTAAATATTCTCAATGGTCGGGGTGGTATCGGTAACTTCCAGCAACGCCAGAATTTCCCCATCTTTTGCCCAATACCGCAAAGCCGTATTTTCATAGGGCTTCAAATCCAATCCAGCTCCGCCATAATAGCCATTATCAAACATGCCACCGCCATCTTCCGCTGTCAAAAGCACACGGGTTTCTTCCGTGATGCCATAGGCGGAAAGTTCTTCTTCCCTTGCTTCCAAAGCTGTCTGCAATAATTGTATCCACAAGCTGTAAGCCACAGGCATATTCTGGTTGCTTTCATCCAGCACCATTCGGCTGTCATAATCCGGTGCCAACCGGTCTAATAACGCCTGTGCCTGTATCAGCGTCAAATCTTTTTCCGGATAAAAATTACCGTCCTCATCACCGGATAACAGCCCCAGTTTCACTGCTCCATTGATGTAAGGGTAAAAAGGGTCTGTCTGGAGCACATCTGGAAAATTCGCCACCTGCTCCAGCCCTTCCAATTCCGCTTTGGTATAAAAAGTCAATGCCATGGTTTTGGCTGCCATGGCACGGCTGATGGATAAATCATCGCCAATCCGTCCTATTTCTGCCATTTCTCCCGTTACTGCATTTCCACAGCCCGTCCAAAACAGGCTTGTCAGTATCAAAAGGAAAAAACAAATCCGTTTCATGTACGTCCTCACACTCCCTGTCAAACTTTATAACAGTATACGGACATGCACCGGAAAATAGAACCTCTTTTTTTATGCACGAAAAAACAGGTATATGAATATTATGCAATATCCATATACCTGTTCTCATACGCACGGAGATCCCGAAATGCCGTTCCCATCTCTTGACACCTAGCCTAAGCCAGGTGGGCAACCGCAGCCAAAGTCTCAGCCTTCCTCCGCCCAAAGGGAATTATCTTGAGGCCTGACATCACTTTAGCTTATAGGAATCCCTTTTCAGTCATGTAGGTTCAATAACGATGGGCTATCGAGCATCTCAGGATGTTTCCTGAGTGTATTATACTACGTTTATCGACATTCTTCAACCCCTAATCTATACAAATACCATAGTTTTTTTAAAAATAAAACCATTTCCTTGTTATCTTTTCCATAAAGAGGCAAGGAATCCCCAGATTCCGCCGCTTACGATGGCAATGTCAGCCAGGTTGAAAATAGGGGCTTTTTTCCACTTGATATAGAGAAAATCTGTCACACCGCCACGGCGAATACGATCCCAAAAGTTCCCCAAAGCGCCGCCGATCATAAGAGAAAGAGGCAGAAGCAAATGCTTTTTTTCCTCCTGTTTTGTCAGCATCATACAGAAAGCAGCGAAGCACCAGCCGATGAGTCCGCCCGTGAGATATAACACCGCTTTGGGATTTCGCTCAAGGGTATTATATGCCATCCCATCGTTTTTTATGCGCCGAAAATAAAATTTATCTTTGATGATTTCTGTTTTTCCACCCAGAGGCAGTTTTTTTCTTGCCCAGATTTTTGTGACTGTATCCAGACCAAATACGGACAGCATGATACCAAAATACTTCAATTTCCTTCCCTCTCTTCTTTCTGTATTTTTTGCAGGATTAGCATGGCGCGGATAAAACCAACACTGTAAAACAAAATAGAAACCGCTGCCAACACTCTTGGGAAATCTCCTGCCAACATTCTCCAGAAAAAGCAGACTGCCATGAGCCCGCCGCTGGCACAAGCGCATTTTCCCACAAATTGCAGTAAATTTCCAACTTGCTCCGCCATCTCTTTTTTCTCTGTATACTCTTTCATCATATGACAGGTGCCTGTCTTTGTTTCCTTCCCCCATCGAAACGCCAGATATGCCATCACTGCCATAAGACAGATGTAAATAATCATTGGTAACCTCCTGCTTTTTTGATAAATTCAGTGTACCACACAAGAGGCATTTTTCGCAACCAAACAAAAAAAGATGGCTGTCCCAAAAGGACAAACCATCTTTCTATTTTCCCTTAAAAATCAAGCATCTTCAAAATCTTCCGCAGGAAGAAAATACAAATTGCTGCTGCCACAACTTCCGCAATAGGGAAAGACCACCAGATGCGATCCAGAACGCCCATCTTGGAAATCAGGAACGCTACAGGTACCAATACCACCAGCTGACGAACAACAGAAACAATCAGACTGAAAACGCCATTGCCCATTGCCTGGAATACAGAGGAACAAATAATGTTGAAACCTGCCAGCAGGAAGCTGATGGAAATCAGACGCAGTGCAGGAACACCAATGGCAAGCATGTTTTCAGATGCGTTGAACATCAGCAGCAGTTTATCAGGAATGATCTGGAATACTGCAAAACCAATGAGCATCATAGCAACTGCATACATAACTGCCAGTTTGATGGTACCAATGATACGATCGCGATGTCTTGCGCCATAGTTATAGGCAATGATGGGTACCATACCATTATTCATACCGAAAATCGGCATAAAGATAAAACTCTGTAATTTGAAATATACGCCAAATACAGCAATGGCTGTTGTGGTGAATACTTCCAAAATACGGTTCATGCAGAACATCATAACGGAACCGATGGAAACCATCAGAATGGAAGGTACCGCAACTTTATAAATATGGAAAAGCACAAATTTTGTAGGCAGCATGTTTTTCCAGTCAAATTTAATATCATGGTTTACCTTTAAGTTGAAAAACAGTGCCAACCCTGCCGCAATAAACTGACCGATAACGGTAGCCAATGCCGCACCTGCAACACCCATTTTCGGCATGCCAAACATACCAAAAATCAGAATGGGGTCCAAAATGATATTCACAACCGCACCTGTGGCCTGAGTAATCATGGTATAGAAGGTGCGTCCTGTTGCCTGCAGCAATCTTTCCAGTGCAATTTCCGCATAGATCCCCAGAGATGCCACACAGCAAATCCGCAGGTATGTATTGCCGTAATCAACGATTTCTGCCACTTTGGTCTGCCCCATCAAAAAGGGTTTTGCTACAAACAGACCAATCAGGATAAACAGAATCCAGTTCATGAATACCAGAAACATGCTGACATTTGCCGTTTTGTTTGCAATCTTGATACGCTTTGCGCCCAGGCTCTTGGAAAGCAGCGCATTGACACCAACACCCGTCCCTGTACCTACAGCAATCATAAAGTTCTGCATGGGGAATGCCAGTGAAACTGCAGAAAGGGCATTTTCACTGATCTGTGCTACGAACATACTGTCAATGATGTTATACAGCGCCTGAATCAGCATGGCAATCATCATAGGCAAAGACATGTTCAAAAGCAGCTTGTTGATAGGCATGGTTCCCATTTTGTTCTCTTTGGGCTGAACCGCAGTGGTGCTCATTTTCGTTTTTCCTCCTTTGTGACATTTTCATTTTTTCTCCTAATAGAAAACCAAAGCACTGCCGAAGCAGTGCCGTTTCAATGGTCTATGCAATATAATAAAGGGAATTGGTTAGACTGTCAACAAAAAACAGGAAATCTGTATACAGAATATAACAAAAAATGTCACAAACTTTTTCAGCAAATTATACAGTTTCTGCGGTCTTCCAAAGAAGCAGATTATTTTCCACATAAGCCTCCATTTGTCCTTTATCCAGCAGGTAGGACAAATAGGAACGGATGGTGCTGCCTACAAGCACATACTGTCCATAATCCATGGTCAAATCAAAGGCTTCAAAGATTTCTTTCAATACCAATTCAAAGTTCTTTGGTGTTTTGCAGATTTCCAGCAGCTTATCCAGAATTTCCAAAGACTTATCACGGTTGACTTTCACCAGTGATACAATATCTTCTGTAGGTTCCGCATGGGCAGGAATACAAAGTTTTCCCTGGAATTGTTCCACAAAGTCCAGTGTATCCAAAAATGCCTGTAAGTCATAAACAAAGTTCACGTGGTATTTTGCCACGATATTTTCGCCGAACAGACAGTCTGCCAGGAAATATACATCATCTGGTGTTTTCACACCAATCATCTGCCAGAAATGACCGCCCAACGGAATGATTTCCATGCCTTCCGGCAGTTTCGCTTCCGCAATATCCTGGGCTTTGGAAGGTGTTGCCATTAAGAATTTATTCCGCAGTTTTTTGAAAGGATAGCCCCCATAGAGGAAAGATGGTTCCAGAATAGGTGCTTCAATAACAGCGTTTTCCATAGGTGTGCTGTAAACAGCACAATTCAGACGATTCTGCAGCAGTGTATTGCCGCCGATATGGTCTGCATTGGAATGGGTATTGATGATGGCTGTCAACTTCCAGCCCTGTGCTTCCAGAATTTTCTGCACTTTTCTGCCTGCATCTTTGTCATTGCCGCTGTCAATGAGCCACACATCGTCGTCGCTGACATGGTATACCCCCATTTTAGACGGGCTATTGATATAATAGGTGTTTGCTGCCACCTGAACCAGTTCATACATAAGAATCCCTCCTTGGATAACAAATTACTCTGTTTCTATTTTATCCCATCCATAAGGGCATTGCAAGAACATGTATCTTTTCCCGTACAAAAAAAAGAGCAACATCTGCATATTCAAACAGATATTGCTCTTTCTATTTTTAGTTAAATATCATTCTGATATTTCTTATTTCATGGAATCTACAGAACCGATAACGTTTTTGATTTTGTCTTCTACCAGTTCCTGAATCAGGTTTCTTGCGTCACCCAGGTAACCACGAGGGTCGAAAGCAGCGGGATTTTCGCCAAAGGATTTACGGATTGCAGCTGTCATAGCCAGACGCAGGTCTGTGTCCATGTTGATTTTGCAAACAGCCATGGAAGATGCTTTACGCAGCATTTCCGCAGGGATACCTTTTGCACCGTCGATTTTACCACCGTATTCATTGCACATTGCAACGCATCTCTGGTCTACAGAGGAAGCACCATGCAGTACAATGGGGAAATTATGGAAGCCGGCATCTTCCAATTTCTTTGTGATGGTTTCCAGACGGTCGAAGTCCAGTTTTGCTTCACCTTTGAATTTGTATGCACCATGGCTTGTACCAATGGCAATTGCCAGAGAGTCAACGCCTGTGCGTTTTACGAAGTCTACAGCCTGGTCAGGGTCTGTGTAAGTAGCGTTGGCAGCGTCTACTTTTACATCGTCTTCTACGCCTGCAAGTTTGCCCAATTCCGCTTCAACCACTACGCCCCTTGCATGCGCATATTCTACTACTTCTTTTGTTTTTGCTACGTTTTCTTCGTAGTCATAATGAGAACCGTCGAACATAACGGATGTGAAACCACATTCGATGCATTCTTTACATGTTTCCAAATCGGGACCATGATCCAGATGCAACGCAATGTCCAGACCTGTTTCTTCTACAGCCGCGTCAACCATAGCTTTCAGATATTTAGGGTGAGCATATTTCAGCGCACTTTTAGATACCTGCAGGATAACTGCGGAGTTCTGTTCTTTTGCGGCAGCCACAACGCCCTGTACGATTTCCATATTGTTGATGTTGAACGCACCAATCGCGTAACCGCCCTGGAATGCCTTTTCAAACATTTCCTTTGTTGTTACCAATGCCATTTTTAAAACACCTCTTTCTCTTTTTTAGGAATAAAATATCCTACATTAAAATTATAATACCAGAATGGGCATTGTGGCAAGGACTTTTGCCACAATACTGACATTCTTTTGTCAAAATACTGTTTTTCTGAGGGAAAAGATTGTATTTCTGCTCTTTTCCGCATCCATTTTCCTCATGTGCAGAAACAAATTACGTTCTGTTGGGTTTTCTTTTGAGCAGCAGCAATTTCATGAAATCATCAAACAATGCCTGATCCTTTGGCTCAAACATCAGCCACTTCCCATCATGATAGGTCTTGGATTCTTCATAAACCTGCTGGATCTCTTTGGCATAGAAATCTTTGTCCGCTTCAAATTTTGCTCGTTCCGCTTTTCCAAGGATGACCATAAATCCCACACAGTTTTCCCGTGCATACAAAGCGCACGGTGTCTTGCCGCCCGACGATATTTGTACTCATATTTCCATGCCTTGCCGCCTTTGTTCCATGTCCGTTCCATGTCATATGTTTCATCAATGCAAGCGGTTAACTGCGTCCAAACATCGTACAGGGATTCTCCCAACAAGCTTTTCATTTCATCCCCATCAGGGATACTGTCAAGCATGAAACCCTCCTTTCTTCATGTACACTTGTCTTTCTTACATCATACCACAAGAGATTAGAATCGTCATTTCTTTTCTCAGATAAAAAAGGACAGAATTAGGAACATCTCCATAAGAAAACAAAAAAAGCTGAAATCCTCGTTATGCAGAGAATTTCAGCTTTCTGATTTTTACTGAGATATGTTTTCTTAAAAGGAAGTTATTTTTTCTATCCTTTTTGCTTCTTATTTCAATTTTGCTTTCAGCACTTCTGCCAGTTCGGAAAGAACAACGGTTTCTTTTTCACCTGTTTCCATTTCCTTCAGTTCTACGCTGTTGTTTTCCAGTTCGGAATCCCCGATGATAACGGAGTATTTCGCACCAATTTTGTTAGCGTATTTCATCTGTGCTTTTACGCTGCGTTCTACAGTATCGCATTCTGCACGCACGCCTGCTTTCCGCAGAGCCAGTGTAATGCCCTGTGCTTTGATCAGGCCTTTTTCACCCATGGAACCGATGTAAACGTCACGTTCGGGTACTTCTTCGATAGGGCCATTCTGTTTTTCCAGAATCATCATCAATCTTTCAATACCCAGACCGAAACCAACAGCACCTGTGGGTTTGCCGCCGCATTCTTCCACCAGATTGTCATAACGACCGCCGCCGCAGACAGTCAGACCATCGGATACAAATTCAAATACAGTTCTTGTATAGTAGTCCAGACCACGAACAATCTTAGGATCAATAACAAAATCAATACCCATTTCTGTCAGGATATCCTGTACTTTCTGGAAGTGCGCAGTACATTCTTCATCCAGACAATCCAGTACGGAAGGTGCGTTTGCGATAACAGCCTGACAGCTTTCTTCCTTACAGTCCAGAACACGCAGAGGGTTCTTTTCAAAACGTTCTTTGCATGTAGGGCACAGTTTGTCCAGATTGTTGCCGATGAATTCGCGCAGCTGTTTGTTGTATCTGCTGCGGCATTCAGGGCAGCCCAAGCTGTTCATACGCAGCTGTACGCCATGGATACCCATTTCTTCCAGCAATGCTGCTGCAACGGAAATGGCTTCTGCATCCTGTGCTGCGCTGTAGGAACCCAGCATTTCCACACCAAACTGGTGGAACTGACGCTGTCTGCCTGCCTGTGTGTTTTCACAACGGAATGTGGGAGAAATGTAATACAGCTTTGTGGGCTGTGCGTTGTTGTGCATACCATGTTCGATGTACGCACGAACGGCACCTGCTGTACCTTCGGGACGCAGTGTCAGGCTTCTGTCGCCGTCGTCTGTGAAAGTATACATTTCTTTCTGTACGATGTCGGTTGTTTCCCCTACACCTCTGACAAAAAGTTCTGTAAATTCAAAGGCGGGTGTTCTGATTTCCCCAATGCCGAATGTTTCGCAAAGATTACGCATTTTGCCTTCGATGCGCTGCCATGCTTTTACCTCTGCGCCGTAAATATCCTTTGTACCTTTTACCAACTGAATCATAATTTACCTCCCTGCGGCAATCCCTGCCGCTTTCTTTCTATCATTTCGTCAATTCTGCCGATATAATCTTCAATGCTCTTTACGTTGAACACACGCTCAATGCGGTCTGTAGCTGGGTCAACGGTCTTTGTGCTTGCCCCTGCGCCTGCCGCCAGAATGGTCTGTTTTTCTTCCATAATCTGGATGTTATAAACCCCTTCTTTGCCTGGTTTGCAGTATCCAACGTTTTCAAAGTTCCCTACCATATTTTTCTGGCGGTACATATAATAAGGTTCCAGTCCCATTCTTTCCGCATAATCCGCTGCGATTTCCAGCATTTCCTCCAGCACTTCCGCTGTGGTCATAGTATACAGGTCAAACTGCTCTTTCAAACGGGATGCACGTTTTACCGCCAGTGTGTGAATGGTTACGTTATCAGGTTCCAGTGCCATGATTTCTTCCATGGTCTGCCGTACATCTTCCGGTGTTTCCTCTGGCAACCCCAGAATCAAGTCCATGTTGATGTTGTCATGTCCCACTTCTCTGGCTTCCCAGAATACCCGACGGATGTCTTCTACTGTATGGCGTCTGCCGATACGCTTGAGGGTTTCCTCGTTCATGGTCTGGGGATTGATGGAAATACGGTTGACACCGTAAACCTTCATCAAACGCAATTTTTCCTTTGTGATGGTATCAGGACGACCTGCTTCCACAGTGTATTCCATATCTTCTGTAGGCGCAAACAATTCCTGTACCTTTTGCAGCAAACGTTCCAGCTGTTCCTCTGTCAAAGAGGTGGGTGTGCCGCCGCCGATGTAGATATTTTTCAAATGGAAGTTCTGTGCGTATTCTGCCAGATACTCCATTTCTTTGAACATGGCGTCCAGATACTCGTCCACTCTTTTTTCATACTGCTTCAAGGGATAAGCCGTAAAGGAACAGTACAGACAGCGGGTAGGACAGAATGGAATGCCAATATACAAACTGATGTCTGTCTTCTCATTACCTGCCAAAAGTCTGCGCTCCGCTTTTGCCACCTTCAAAGTCAATTCCGCTTTATGCTGCGCCACCAGATACTTTTCTGTGAGATACCGCAGACATTCTTCATCACTTTTGCCTTCAGAAAGAAGGGTATTGACGATTTTCGCGGGACGAACCCCTGTCAAAAGCCCCCATCTGGGATACATGCCTGTTTCTCTGCTCAAAAGGGCGAAAATGGTCAGCTTCACCAGACGTTTTTTCTCTTTTTCTGTCAAAGGTTCCGCGTAAGGCATAGACCAAGCAGAAACCTGCTCTCCACGCCGATAAAGCATTGCCGAAGCAATGCCTTTTTCCACGGAACTTTCTACTGTTGTTTCTTCGGCAGAGATTTCCTCTGTCCGATAATAATGCAAATTGGGGTAAAACACCTGTACCATGGTCTGCACGTCATTTTGCAGCTCATGTCCCCGCAAACGATAATATATCATATCCAAAATCCTTTTTTAGAACAATTTTTCACTATCCAGCAGCAGTGTTACAGGGCCATCGTTGATGAGTGCCACTTTCATGTCTGCCTGGAACTGACCGGTTGCCACTTTCTTAATGGACATAGACTTTGCTTTTGCACAAAGTTTGTCAAACAGCACGGATGCCACATCGGGAGCCGCACCGCCGGAGTAACCGGGACGTCTGCCTTTTCTTGCATCACCGTAAAGTGTGAAGTTAGGCACGATAAGCAGTTCCCCGTCAATATCCAGCAAAGACAGGTTCATTTTGCCGTTTTCGTCTTCAAAAATACGCAGGTTTACAACCTTATCCAGCATATATTCAATGGTTTTGTCGTCGTCTGTTCCCAGCATACCGAACAATACCATAACACCTTTTCCGATTTCACCGATGACCTGACCGTCAACGGTTACGCTTGCCTGTGAAACTCTCTGCAATACTGCGCGCATATTTATCCTCCTATTAATTAACCAGTGACACGTTCAATGGCAATGATGCCTTTGATGCCTTTCAGTCGTTTATTGACACGTTCCAGCTGATCTTTTGTTCTGATTTCCATAGTAATGTTGAAAATAGCTGTCATATCCTTTGTGGTACGGATATTGAAACCTTTGACAGAAATGTCCTCGTCTGCCAGATGGCGGCTGATTTCCAGCAGCAGACCGGTACGGTCGTTGGCAATGACGCGAATTTCTGCCAGATAGGACGCATCCACTTCCCCATGGGTATACTGGGTATCCCATTCCGCATCAATGAGTCTGCCCCGTTCTTCATTGCTCAGGTTCAGAATATTGATACAGTCAGTACGGTGGATGGTAACCCCACGTCCACGAGTGACAAAACCAACGATTTCGTCGCCGGGAACGGGACTGCAGCATTTGGAGAAACGCACGGCAACGTCGCCGACGCCTTCTACCACAATACCGCTCTTGCTCTTATGTTTCAACGGTTTCTGGCTGACAGTTTTCTCAAAGTCATTGAGAATATCTTCTGCTGTCTGCTGTTTCCGTTTTTCTTTCAGATATTCTTCTTTCAGTCGGTTAACAACCTGACCTTCTTTCAGGCCGCCGTATCCGATGGCTGCAAGGACTGCATTCCAATCCTTAAAGTCATATTTATTGATGACAAGTTCCTGCCATTCGGGACGAAGCAAATCGGAAGGCTGCAAACCTTTTTTCTTCATATCCGCCAGAATCAATTCACGACCGCGGATGATATTTTCTTCTTTTTCTTCCTTTTTAAACCACTGCTTAATCTTGGTACGTGCCTGTGAACTCTTGACCAATGTCAGCCAGTCACGGCTAGGGCCTTTGGAGTTCTGGGATGTCATGATTTCTACGATATCCCCGTTCTGAATCTTATAGTCAATGGTCACCATACGGTTATTGACTCTTGCACCTACCATTTTATTGCCGACAGCGGAGTGAATCATATAAGCAAAGTCAATGGGTGTAGATCCTTTCGGCAGCTGAATAACTTCCCCCTGTGGTGTAAAGGCATATACCTGGTCAGTAAAGATATTCAAATCCAGCTTAATGGTATCCAGATATTCTTTATTATCAGACATATCTTTCTGCCATTCCAGAATCTGTCTAAGCCATGCCAGTTTTGCTTCTTCTTTTTTGGTGCCTTTTTCACCGGATTTGCCCTCTTTGTATTTCCAATGGGCTGCGATACCATATTCACTGGTACGATGCATTTCCCATGTACGAATCTGGATTTCGAAAGGTTCCCCGGAAGGGCCAATCAGTGTATTATGGAGGGACTGATACATGTTGGGCTTGGGCATAGCGATATAGTCCTTGAATCGTCCCGGCATGGGTTTATACATGGTATGAACGATACCCAGCACTGCGTAACAGTCACGAACGGAATCCACAATGGCACGAACGGCAAACAGGTCATAAATCTGGTCCAGTGTTTTATTCTGGTTGACCATTTTTTTATAAATACTGAAAAAGTGTTTGCTGCGTCCTTCGATCTTGCCTTTGATGCCCGCTTCTTCCATTTTTTCACGGACTTCTTTGACGATATCCGCAACGAATGTTTCACGTTCGATACGTTTCTTTTCTATCTTTGCAGCCAGATCAAAATAGGCTTCTGGATTCAGATACTTAAAGCACAGATCTTCCATTTCCGATTTGATCTTGGAAATACCCAGACGATGTGCCAGAGGTGCATAGATATCCATGGTTTCCTGGGCTTTTTCACGCTGTTTTTCCGGCGTCATGTAGTTCAGTGTCCGCATGTTATGCAGACGGTCAGCCAGCTTGATCAAAATAACACGGATATCCTTTGCCATTGCCAAAAACATCTTACGATAGTTTTCTGCCTGAATTTCTTCTTTTGTGGAGTAAGACAACTTACCCAATTTTGTAACACCGTCAACCAGAACGGCGATTTCCTCACTGAAAATACGTGAAATATCTTCATAGGTATAAGGCGTATCCTCAATGGTGTCATGGAGAATCCCCGCAACGATGGATTCCATGTCCAATTCCAGTTCAGCCAGAATATACGCAACTTTCAAAGGATGAATGATATATGGCTCGCCGGACTTACGCTTTTGATCCTTATGGGCTTCTCTTGCCAGATTGTATGCTTTTTCCAGCATATCAAAGTCTTTTGCAGGATGGTACGTTTTGATTTTTTCCACCAATTCCTGATACAGTTGATCTTCAATAGCCATACCTGTCACCCCTCTTTCTTCCTCATTCATATGTTTTAACTCCCCGTTTTTCTTCGGATTTTTAAAAAAGATTAAAAAATATTATACCAATTTTTTGTTGTTTTTTCAATACTTTGCATTTAGGGAACCAACATTCCCTTATCATACTTCAGTGACAGGATTCTTTCTACACTTTCATCCAACCGGTTTTCTGAAATTTCCCCTGTCTGTACCGCTTCACACAGGCTGTTGTAAGCATCATCCAAATCCGCTGGCATCAGTACAATATCCACGCCGGCTTCCACTGCTTTCACTGCCGCTTCTCCATCAGGGTAATAATCCACAATGGCACCCATATTCATGGCATCAGTGATGACAATGCCGTCATAGTCCAATTCTTCTCGCAGTAAATCAATGGCTTCTTTGGAAAGGCTTGCCGGCAGACCATCATCTGTCACATTGGGCATGGTGATGTGTCCCACCATCATCAGGTCAATACCTTCATCTGCCAAACGATGAAAAGGCACAAATTCTACTTCCTGCAAACGCTTCAAATCATGTTCTGAAACAGCCATACCGTCATGGGAGTCTGTTCCCGTATCACCATGTCCCGGGAAATGTTTTGCCGTTGCGCTGACACCTTCGCTTTCCAGCCCTTTTGCAAAAGCAGACGCCATATCCGCCACTGTTTGCGCATCGGTGCCATAAGCGCGATCACCAATGACTGTATTTTCAGGATTTGTATGAATATCTGCAATGGGAGCAAAATCCACATTGATTCCCAGTTCTGACAGAACACTGCCGATTTCTTTGCCGGCCTCTTCTGCCTGTGCAGTATCTCCATTCATATCCTTGGCATTGGGAATGGAAGTATGAGGAATCTGACTTTTATCCAATCTGGAAACCATACCGCCTTCCTCGTCAATGCCAATGAGCAAAGGCATGTCCGCCGCCTTCTGCATATCTGCCACAAGTTCTTTGGTCTGCTCTGCCGTATCCAGATTTTCTGCAAACAAAATGACACCGCCCAAATGGTAGTCTGCAATCTTTTGCGCCACATCTTCCGAAAGAACAGTCATGCCGCTGTCATCAGGATTTTTCCGAAAATCCATCATGAGCATCTGCCCTACTTTTTCCTCTACAGTCATGTGCTCCATTTTTTCTGCCACAGCATCTTCTTTCAGTTCTTCGGCCGTTTTTTCCACAGTCACTTCCGGATGTTTCTCTGCTGTTTCTTCCTGTCCACATCCTGCGAACATTGCTACCGCTGCTGCCAGCAGAAAGGTCATTGACTTTTTCATATGGTTCCTCCCATGATACGTTTCAAAATCTATATTGCTTTCATTATATCCCTTTTCCAAAAAAATGAACAGTATTCCTTTGATTTTTCACAAAAATTCGCTATAATGGAAACCATGAAATGAGGAGGAACAAGCATTTATGAAATTACAGAAATTACTGAGTTATGTCCGCCGTGCCGTGGACGATTACCACATGATCGAGGAAGGCGACAAAATCGCTGTGGGCGTTTCCGGGGGGAAAGACAGCATCTGTCTGCTCATTGCGCTGAAACATTTGCAGCGTTTTTATCCCAAGCACTTCGAACTGGAAGCCATCACCGTTTCTCTGGGACTGCCCGGGGCTGTTTATGATGATATTCAAGCACTCTGTGACAGCATTGGTGTACCTTATACCGTTGTCAATACCGACATCGGACAGATTATTTTTGAAGAAAGAAAAGAAAAAAATCCCTGTTCCCTCTGCGCAAAAATGCGTAAAGGCGCTTTGAACACCAAAGCGGAGGAACTGGGCTGTAATAAAGTAGCATTGGGTCACAACAAAGACGACGTAGTGGAAACATTCTTTATGTCCCTGTTTTACGAAGGACGCATCAACTGCTTTGCACCTGTTAGCTATCTGGATCGAAGCAAACTCTATTCCATCCGTCCGCTCATGTATGTACCTGAATGGGAATGTCGTTCTTTTGTGACAAAAAGCGGCATTGATATTGTAAAAAACCCCTGTCTGGCAGACGGCAACACCAAACGTCAGGAAACAAAAGAACTGCTGGCGGAACTGTCCAAAAATTACGATAATTTACAGGAAAAAGTATTCGGCGCCATCAAGCGCTCACAAATCAAGGGTTGGAACGGAGAGATCTAAGATGTCTGTTTACCATGAAGAACTGAAGATCAAAGAAACGGAACTGCTGCGAGAAGTACAGGCAGACCTGCCGCCATTTTTGCGGGAGTTTTTCCGTGGTATCGCTCAGACCACTTCCACAAAAACCAGACTGGCTTATGCCTATGACCTGCGTGTATTCTTCCGCTACCTTTATGAAGAACACGATAAACTGGGTGGTATGGAAACCCGCCATCTGGAAGTGGATGCACTGGATCAGATTACGTCAGAGGATATTGAATGTTATCTGGAATATCTTTCCTATTATATCGCCCCTGACCAGAACCAGCCCCAGCAGCAGACAGCCCACCATAACGATGAAAAAGGCAAAGCAAGAAAACTGGCTTCTGTTCGTTCCATGTATAAATATTTCTATAAAAAAGGAAAGATCAAAGCCAATCCTGCCACCATCGTGGATACCCCAAAAATCCATGAAAAGAAAATCACCCGTCTGGATGTCAACGAAATGGCAAACCTGCTGGATGCGGTGGAAAGCGGCAACAACCTGACAGACCGGCAGAAAGCCCGCCATGAAAAAACCAAAAAAAGAGATTTGGCACTCATCACATTGCTGCTGGGCACCGGTATGCGTGTATCAGAATGTGTTGGTATCAACCGGAAAGATCTTGATTTTCAGAATTATGCTGTAAAAGTCCTGCGCAAAGGCGGTAATGAAGTGATGCTGTATTTCGGAGAAGAAGTGGCAGAAGCCCTTTCCGATTATCTGGAAGAGAGGAATCAAGTAGTCACCAAAGATGAAAACGATGATGCCCTTTTCCTTTCTTCTCAGGGAAAACGCATCTCTGTCCGCGCTGTGCAGAATCTGGTAAAAAAATATGCCCATGGCGTTACAGCAAAAAACATCACGCCCCATAAACTGCGGAGCACCTACGGCACCAACCTGTATCAGGAAACCGGTGATATTTATCTGGTAGCCGATACATTAGGGCATGCAGACGTTAACACCACCCGAAAACACTATGCGGAAATCGAAGAAAACCGGCGGAAACGCGCCGCTTCCTATATCAAACTGAGAAAGGACTGATTGTTTTGGCAGAAAAACCTACTACCGCGGACTTTCGCCAGACTTTTGGCGCAAAGGAACCGCAGCCCATACTGCAACTGAAAAAATTCGGCATCATGGCTCTGCTGACAGAGAAAAATAATGAACTCCATTTTGTTCTGACAAAACGCGCGGCTCATGTACGCCAGCCCGGTGACATCTGCTTTCCCGGCGGTCATCAGGAAAAAGGCGAAAATCTGAAACAGACTGCTCTGCGGGAAACAGAGGAAGAAATCGGCATTCCTGCGGAACAAATTCAGATTTTAGGCAAAAGCAACTTCATGCTCACCGTTTATGGTGCATTGATTCAGCCATACATCGGATTTGTTTCCTATGACCATTACAAGAATCTCACTTGCCAGAAAGAAGAAGTGGCCGAAGTCTTTACAGTTCCCATTTCCTTTTTCATGGAACAAAAACCAGAAGTCCATTATATGTACTGGCGGGCAGATATGACTGTGCCTTTTCCTTATGAACGCATTGAAAACGGCAAGGAATATGGCTTCCGGGATTACAAGGTTCCCGAACTGTTCTATAATTATGAAGGGAAAACCATTTGGGGACTGACTGCCCAAATCATCGACCACATTATCACCACATTACAGAGTGAAAAAGCAGAACAAAAATAAGAGATACATAAAAAGCAACTTACCCTTCAGAAACAAATAAAATCTTATAAAAATCAGAAAGCTGAAATCCTCTACAATAGATTAGGATTTCAGCTTTCTTTGTTTTCTGATGAAAATACTGCTAAAACAGCTTTGATGAAATCATCAAAGCTGTTTTTTCTGGACAAAATCCCCCTTTTTCTTTATGATGAAAAAAAGAGCTTTTTTCGAAAGAATGGAGGGATATATATGGACTATGAAGAAATTTTGAAAACCATGTCCCGCTGGATGGAGGCATATAAGCCAATCTGTGATAAAGATGATTCCCCTTTATTTCAATTGGAACCACCTGCCACAGAGGAAGAAATCTCCGCTGTGGAAAAGCAAATCCATCGGAGACTTCCAGACAGCCTGCGGACATTTTTTCTCCATCATTCACGCTATCTGAAATTGACCGCGTATTTTTCTGATGATTTCTTGAAAAAATTACCGCCTTCCATCCATAGTTTATTTTCCGCTTTTCTGGAACTTTCTCTGGATAACCTGCCCTTGCTGAATCAATCCTGTCAGGAATGTATCCAGCTTGCCTTCATAGAATCAGAGCACCCTTCCGCTGCACTGCTGCAAAATGTACTCCCTCTGACCTGGGTACCCTGCGGAGATCTTCTGGTATTTGATTACAGTCAGGATCCTTTCGATCCGCCCGTTCTTTATTTAGATTCCTATGCCGCAGAATATCACCTCTGTGTATTGGGACATTCCTTCGGGGATTTTCTGGAGCGATATGCGGCAGTGGGGCTCTGCGGAACAGAGGATACACAAATGGCTCCCTTTCTGCCAAACAAAACCGACGGCATCCAGCCTGACTGTCCCAACGCCAAACTTTTTCGCAGTTTCTTTTTCCAAAACGAAAAATAGAAAGGAGGAAGCATATGATGAACAAAACCCATATTGCCTTAGGTATTTGCGCTGGTCTGCTTGTGGTTAACACCGGATTCCTGTTTCAGATTTCCAACAGGCAAAAAGCGCTTGAGCAACAAATGGAAAATATGCAGAATCAAGTCATGGACAGCATTTCTATCAACACCTCCAGCATCACCCAGCGAATGGAAAACATTTTAGATAAACAGTCCAGTCTCCTTTCCAGCTCCAATTTTTCTGTTCAAAAACAAGATGGAACCATTGTTCTTCTGGCGGAAGCTACACCAAAAACCATTACAGACGGAGAAACCGCTGAGTTTCGTGTGAAAAAAGCGGATGGTTCTGTACAGTCCCAAAAAGCCACATTGGAAAACGGCGTATGGAAAGCCAATATGGAAACAGGGCTTTTTGATAGCGGAACCCTTTCCATTGCCATTTCTTCCAATGGTGTCACCAAACAGGAAGAACTGGGCAGCGTTTCCACAGCCCAATACAGCAGTATAGACGCTCAAAGCCAATGGGGACAAAATAATTCCACTTTATATCTGCTGGTATATCCCTCCGATTCTTTCTATGAAGCAAAGGACATTGTAAAAGCAGAAGCTAATGTGGAAAACGCAAATACAGGTGAATGTTTTACGGTTCCCATGTCTCTTATGGAAAACCCGGATGATGCTTTGGAAGATGTTCATACCGATGAACCTAAGGCACCCACACCAGATGTAGAAAACTTGCAGAGATTGGGATTTTCTACGGACTTTACAAACAAATTTGAGGAAGGTACAGATTACCTCATCACCTTCTCTGTGACAACAACTGACGGAACCGTTCTTTCCGGCGGTGAGAGCAGTACTTCTTACAAAAAAGAAAAAGCTGGCGGCAGCACCTGGCTTTCCGGTGGTTCTTTCAGTTTACAGCCTTAACTCTCCACATCAAAAAACCCCTTTTGTTTATACAACAAAAGGGGTTTTTCATTACAGAACTTTCGCAAGGAATGTCTGCAAACGTTCGCTTTTGGGATTTGTAAAGATTTCTTCTGGTGTGCCTTCTTCCACCTGACGGCCATCTGCCATGAACATAACACGGGTTGCCACTTCACGGGCAAAGCCCATTTCATGGGTAACCACTACCATGGTCATGTTTTCTTCTGCCAGCTGTTTCATAACTTCCAGAACTTCGCCAACCATTTCGGGGTCAAGAGCGGAAGTCGGTTCGTCAAAGAGCATTACTTCCGGCTGCATGCACAGGGCACGCACAATGGCAATACGCTGTTTCTGACCACCGGAAAGCTGAGAAGGATATGCGTTTGCTCTATCTTCCAGACCAACACGGCGCAGCAGACTCATTGCCATTTCAGTTGCTTCTGCTTCGCTTTTTCCCTGCAGCTTCATGGGCGCAATGATCATATTTTTCAAAATGGTCATATGGGGAAAGAGATTGAAATGCTGGAACACCATACCCATTCTCTGACGATGGATATTGATGTCTGTTTTGATATCTGTAATATCTACGCCATCAAAATAAATATGTCCGCCAGTAGGCACTTCCAACAGGTTCAGACAGCGCAGGAATGTGGATTTACCGGAACCGGAAGGGCCGATAACAACCACAACTTCGCCTTTCTTGATTTCTGTATTGATGCCGTCCAGTGCCTTAATAGCACCTTTATTATAATGTTTCTGTAAATTTTCTACACGGATCAAGGATTCATTACCGCTCACTGTTTCTCAATCTCCTTTCCAGTTTATTTACCAGGAAGGTAAAGAACATAACCATAACCAGGTAAATCAACGCGACGCCGATCAAAGGCATAAAGGGGCTGTATGTAACGCCGCGGATAATGTCGCCGCCTTTTGTCAGGTCCTGCATTGCGATGTAACCTGCAACAGAGGTTTCTTTCAGCAATACAATGAATTCGTTTGCCAGTGCAGGCAATACGTTTTTCAGTGCCTGCGGAATGATGATGTAACGCATGGTCTGTACATAGTTAAAGCCCAAACTGCGTCCTGCTTCAAACTGACCTGGATCGATGGACATGATGCCGCTTCGTACAATTTCCGCTACATAAGCACCGGAGTTGACACCGAAAGCGATCATACCAACCAGCAATTTATTATTAGAGGATGCCAGAATGATATAGTACATGATCATCAGCTGTACAACAACAGGTGTACCACGGATCACTGTCAGATAGATTTTTGCAATAACATTTAAAATCTTCAGCATAAAACGTCCGAAACCGGGACGCATTTCCTGATAGTTTTTGTCATATGTAGAACGGATCATTGCCAGAATGACACCCAGAACAATACCGATCAGTACAGCGCAGAATGTCAACTGCAATGTAACGCCCAGACCGTTCCAAAGATATTTCCACCGATCATCCTCAATGAAGTTCATATAAAACTGCTGCTGGATTCCTTCCCACCAGGTCTGTATTCCTTCCAAAAAAAGTCCTCCTTTTTTCCTGTAATGCCAAAACAGGGACGGTTTCCCGTCCCCGGTTTATGGTTCTTTATTGATTTTCAAAAATTATTCTGCTGTGATGTATTTGTCGATGATGGACTGTACTGTACCGTCGTCTTTCAGTTCCTGCAGAGCTGTGTTGATGGATTCTGTCAGTTCGCTGTCTTTTGCCAGAGCGATTGCATAGTCTTCTGTGATATATTCTGTATCCAGAATTTTCAGACCTTCGTTTGCTTCAACGAATGCTTTTGCAGGTTCGTTGTCGATTACAACACAGTCAATTTTGCCGGATGTCAGAGCTGCGATTGCGTCAGCGCCTTTTGTGTAACGTTCTACTGTACCCAGACCAGCTTCTTCGATATCAGTTGTTGTGTACAGGTCACCAGTTGTTGCTGTCTGAACACCTACAGTGTGGTTTGCGCCTTCTGCGAACAGATCATCAACGCTTGTGATGTCGGAATCTTCTTTCACGATTACTACCTGTACGCCTGTTGCATAGCTGTCTGTGAAGTCAACGCTCTGCAGACGATCTTCTGTTACTGTCAGACCTGCCATAGCGATGTCAGCTTTGCCGGAAACGATGGAAGGGATGATGGAGTCGAAGTTCATGTCTTCGATCTGTACTTCACAACCCAGTTTTTCGCCCAGTGCTTTTGCGATTTCAGCGTCGATACCAACGATTTCCTGACCTTCGTAGTATTCGTAAGGAGGGAAGTCTGCGCTGGTTGCCAGAATCAGAGTATCTTTTGCTTCGCCTGCTGCTGCATCATCTGTTGTAGCTGTTTCACCACTGCCGCCGCAGCCAGCCAGAGCTGCTGTCATGGACAGTACCATTGTTGTTGCAAGAATGCCTTTTAAATATTTTTTCATTGTAATTTACCTCCCTAAAATTTCTTTTCTCTTTTTTGAACTTGCTTTACAGTCATTGCTGTCTTACAAATAGGATTATACTAGACTCATGCATAAAATGCAATCAGAATGTTTCACCAGAAATTCTTTGTTTTTCATATTTTTTTATTCACATTGCACAGTTTTTCCCATTTTTCAAGTTTTTTGAGCCGTTTTTTCATTTTTCCAAACTACTTTTGTAATTTCGACAATAAGTTTTTATGTATAAAATAATGCATAAAATCCATTTATTCAAAAATTCTATTCGCTCTTTTTTTGCAAAAATCCCCTTCGCTGCGCAGACATCAATGAACGCTTTTATTAATAAATTCTGGCTGCATCTTGGAATACATGATCTTCTGCTCTGAATACAAGCCATAATATCCAGACAGCATATAGCTGACAGCGCAAGCCAGTGTGTAATATGCAATTCCTTCTGCGCCAAAGAGTTCCACACAAAGAATCACAGAAGCAATGGGACAGTTGGTAACACCGCAAAACAGCGCCGCCATGCCGGTTCCTGCCGCAAAAGATGCCGGCAGTCCAATCCAAGGGCCAATGACACATCCAAATGTTGCTCCCACAAAAAAGGATGGTACGATTTCGCCGCCTTTATATCCTGCCCCAAGCGTCAATGCTGTCAGCAGAATTTTCCACAAAAACGCCGGATATTCCGCTTCCCCTGCAATGGCACGGGCAATGACATCCATCCCAGCCCCGTTATAATCACGGGTACCCAGCAGCAATGTGATCGCCACCACAATACATCCCCCGACAAAAATTCGGATGTAACCGTTTTTGAAAATCTGTTTATAGTATTTTCCAGCCGTTTCCATCGCCAGACAAAACAGCACACTGACACCGGCACAAAACATTCCTAACAATATGACAGACCCAACACCAGATGGGCTCAATGCTGGTACAGACTCCAATGTAAACGATGTTGGTGTCACCCCGCAGGCCATGGATAGGCCCGTTGCTGTAATAGCCGCAATGATGCTCGGCACAATGGCTGAGTAATGCATGATACCAACGGTAATGACTTCCATGGAAAACACCACCGCCGCTACAGGTGTGCCAAACAACGCCGCAAAACCTGCGCTCATACCGCACATGGTAATGATTCTTTCATCCTTTTCATCCAGTTTAATTTTTCTGCCTACAAAAGAACCGATACTGCCCCCAATCTGGAGCGCTGCCCCTTCTCTGCCAGCAGAACCGCCCAGCAGATGAGTAATGATGGTACTGATAAAAATCAGCGGCGTCAGTCGCAGACTTACTTTTTCATTGACGCGAACAGCAATCAAAATCAAATTGGTGCCGCGGTCATTCTGCATCCGCAGCAAGTGGTACAACCCTGCAATGACAAGACCGCCCAAAGGCAGCAGAAACAGTATCCATGGATGGGACATACGAAATGCAGTCACTTCCTCCAGCAATATATGAAATGCAATCCCTACCACACCAACAACTGCACCAATGACAGCACCGATGAAAGACCATATCAAAAAAACGTAAACGCCCTTTTCACTGCCCTCTAAATAACGGTTAAGTCTTTCCAGCAAACCGAATCTCTCCTTTTATTCTAATTTCTTCCTGCAGAATCCATCCTTAGAAGATTTGTTCTTCCTATCAAAACAGTTTGCAGTCATTATACCATAGCCCATCTTTCCTGCAAAATAAAACCACAAATTTTTGCAAAGAAAAAGCAATTTCCTCAAAAGACCCCTTCTGAAAAAATTGCTTTTCCAAAAAATTTCTACCTATTAAATATTCTGATATGACTTATCCAATCTATTCGTTTGGTTCATGACTTTTGTTCTTCTTCGTCAGTTTTTGTTTCTTCCTCTTCTTCCGAAGAACCCTCTTCCGTCATCTCTGTTTCGTCTTTGGTTTCTTCCACAGATTCTTCTTCCATTTCTTCATTTTCCATTTCCTCGTCTTCATCCTCAGCATCACTTGGGTCATTTTTCCAAAGCTGCATACTGACAATGGCTTTGAACAAATCGCCGTCTACTTGGATACCAAAAGTACCGCCCTGTACTTCTGCCAGACTTTGAGCAATGGAAAGCCCCAGACCACTGCCTTCTGTGGTGCGGGAACTGTCCCCACGGACAAAACGTTCCGTCAGTCGGGTAGCATCAAAGTCAATGGGCGCTGCGGAAATGTTTTTCATTACCAGAATACCATGTTCCTCCGTCTGGAAAATATCAATATATACCCGAGAACCTTCCATAGAATACTTGATGACATTGGAGAGCATATTTTCCAGAATTCGCCACATATGTCTGCCGTCAGCTTCGATAAAGACTGGTTCTGGACAACTGAGTCTGAATTCCAGTTTTGCTTCCTCAATCTTTTCTTCCATTTCACCAATTGCCTGCATGGTCAGCTGACGGTAATCAATGCGCATTTTTTCTACTGCCACATTGCCGCTGGAAACTTTGCTGGCTTCAATCAGGTCTTCAATCAATTGTTTCAGGCGATAGGACTTCACTTGCAGTACATCCACATATTCTCTGGCAACAGGATTGTCCAGTTTCTGCTGTTTCAGCAAATCTACATAAGTAACGATGGATGTCAGCGGTGTTTTCAGGTCATGTGAAACATTGGTAATCAGTTCTGTTTTCATACGTTCCCCTTTTACCGCTTCTTCTACAGCGTTTTTCAGACCGTCCTGAATATTGGCAATATCTTCCGCAAAATTCAGGAAAGAAGGTGAAATCTCCGCCAAATCTAACTGGTAAGTCAGATTGCCTTTTGATGTTTCTCTTGCGGAAATCATAATGCGCTTCAAAGAACGCAGGGCACGCAAAAACAGATACAGACAGAATATGTTAAACGCAACCAACAATCCAAAGAACAAAAGTACCAGACTGCTGTTGAAATACATGCAAATCATAAACACCAGGAAGCAGTTGCAAACACCGTATGCCAGCATTACCAACAGCATCCAACCCCGGAACGTTGCTCCGGTAAAAAGAGAGGCAATCTTGCGCAAAAATACAGAAACCAGTGTATTTCTTGCCAAAATCTTCCCTTTTATCTGCCTGCTCAAAGACAAAACATAGCTAAGTCCCACAGCAACATCGGCAATATACAAAATGCCCAGCAGTGTCAGGAATACATACGACCAGAATGGCATACCGCGGTAAAGAATAAACTCCAGCAGCGTCAGCGCCATAAAGAAAGAGAAGATTCCGAACAGTGCTACCAACAGGAAATGTATTTCATTATAGATTCTGTCCACAAGGAGGTATTTCACCTGACCGCCTTTTGTTTTCTGTCCTGCCACACGAATCAGATACACCAGACAAATCATAAACAGCAAAAATGCAACGGTGGATACCACAAACAGGTAAGGCATGCTGGTCTTTGCCAGTATGAATTCCTGATATAAGTCGTAGAAATCATCGCCTTCTCTAAGAGGCTCGTCCACTGCGGCATACACACGGTAATTACTGTTTTCCACATAAGCATTGCTGTAGGCGTAATAAGACTTATCACTTAGGTTATCGCTGGAAAATTCCGCAGAAAGCATAATGGTATGACTTTTGCTGCTGACCTCTGCCCGGGTTGCGTTCCCGGCAATAACACGCCCCTGTTCATCTTCTACAAAGTAATAGAAGTTTGTCAGGCTTTCCAGATACCGCACAGCTTCCCGGTATTCGTCCAGCTGATCCTGAATGTACATCTGGCGGTACTGGGGCAAACGGGTTTCCACCAGTTCCTGATATTCTATGAACTTATCCTCTAGCCTTTCAGGAATCACGCCATATACAATAAGCCCATCATAAGTATCATTGATTTCCGTATTACCGGTTATGACCCCGTCAATGATGTTGTAATACCGTTTGAAGCCAGCCAGCAGTGCTTCTCTGTCTACTTTTTCTCCTGACTGTATCTTGGCTTCACTTTCATAATAAACATCTGCCAGAACTGCTTTATCTAATGTAGAAAAAAACAGATTTCGCAGTTCCACGGTATCATAGAAATTTTCTTCCGTCAGGATGCTCCTGCCCCAGTCTTTCGTTACACTGGAAAAGACAACCCCGCAGAAAAAGATCACCAGTGCCATCACAAAAAGCATACAGGACGCGCATACCTTCCAGCCCGTCTGGTATAGCTTAGATTTTTTCAATTTTGTAGCCAATACCCCACACCACCTTCAAATACTTTGGCTCTTTCGGATTGATCTCGATTTTTTCACGAATACGACGAATATGTACAGAAACCGTATTTTCCGGTGCAAAAGATAATTCATTCCATACTTTTTCATAAATCTGATCAATGGAGAATACTTTTCCGGCATTTTCCATCAAAAGCTGCAAAATACCATATTCTGTTGCAGTCAGTTTTACAGGTTCCCCTTCTACACGTACTTCCTTGGCATCTTTATCCAGTTCCAGACCGCCAATTTTAATCACATTGCTTTTTTCTGCAATACTGCCCAAAGAGGTGTACCGGCGCATCTGGCTTTTTACTCTTGCCAGAAGTTCCAGCGGGTTAAAAGGTTTTGTGATATAGTCATCCGCGCCGAAGTTCAGACCCAGAATCTTGTCTGTATCTTCTGATTTGGCAGACAGAATGATAATGGGAATATTCAGTGTTTCACGGATTTTCACTGTTGTATTGAGGCCGTCCATTTTGGGCATCATCACATCCAGCAAAATCAGGTGAATCTCATTTTCTTCCAATGCCTGCAGCGCTTCCAGACCGTTATAGGCTTTGATGACGTTATAGTTCTCCTGTTTCAGATAAATTTCGATAGCATCTACGATGCTCTTATCGTCGTCACAAACTAGAATATTAAATTTGTTTTCCATAATATTTCCCCCTGTATTGCATTTTTTCTCAACGTTATCATAACAAGTAAGTTTTACAAAAAAACGGTGACTTCCTTACAAAAAAATTAAATTATCCGTCAAAGACAGTGTACCATGTTCTGAGATAAAACACAAAGGCGAATGTATTTTCATATGACTGAATTATAAAAAGTTTCTATATATTTGTTAAAAATTTTCTTATAATTTAAAATGTTTTCTGCTTTATATCACAATTCATAATTATTTTTATAATTAATGTAAAATTAACTGGTATACGCTTGTAATTACTTCACAGTTAATGTATAATGCAGGCGTAAGATTATGTATTTTTTCTACCATACAATTTGATATAAAAATGTATGATAAGGAAAAAAATTTACGTTTTGAAGGAGGATAAATATGAAAAAACACACAGGAAAAATGATTTCCCTGTCTCTGGCAGTTGCTATGGCTATGACAGCAGCACCTGTGACAGCACTGGCA
>NZ_CAJMDQ010000025.1 GCF_905212195.1 uncultured Anaerotignum sp.
TGAAAAAAGAATTGCTTATGAAGTATCTGTATCCAAAATATCTCTGCATACAGAAGAAAATGCGCCGCAGGAAAATGCGACAGAGGAAACACAGACTGGTTTGGCGAAATAACAGGAGTGAACAATGGTGAAAACAGGACAAATTGCAATTTATTATGGTGCAGGTAAAGGAAAAACAAGTGTATCCCTTGGCAAAGGCGTTCGCGCCCTTGGAGAAAACCTGCGGGTGGTGATGATCCAGTTCATGGATTATCATAACAATCAGGAAATTGCATTGCTGGAAAAACTGGAACCGGATTTTCGTATCTTCCATTTTGAGAAAGATCGGGAAGGTACGGAAATGACAGAAGAAATTCGTAAGGAAATCGCTTCGGAAATCCGAAATGCATTTAACTTTACGAAAAAAATTCTGGATACAGGTGAATGTGATATGCTGATGTTGGATGGTATTCTGGAATGTGTGGAAGAAAACTATCTGTCAGAAGAAGAAGTGGTGGAGATGATGGAAAAACGTCCCAATACCATGGATATGATTTTGACAGGGGCAAGTCTGCCGGAATCCATTGCCCAGAAAGCAGACCATATCTATCAGATTGTAACAGAAAAGTAAATCCCATTTTCAGTAAAAAAGACTGTGCTTTCGGCACTGCCTCATAAGAAAATAAAAGAAGCTGGAATTCTTCAACAGAAGGAATTCCAGCTTTTATATTTACGCAATATTGTTTTTTCTGAAGTCTGTTCGATATGCTTATGCCAGAACTTCTTTCATGGAATACAGACCAGCAGGCTGTTCAGCTAAGAATTTTGCAGCTTTTACAGCGCCAACGGCAAATACTTCTCTGCTGGAAGCATGGTGGCTGAGGGTGATGACTTCGTCACGTCCTGCGAAGATGACATCATGTTCCCCAACGATATTGCCGCCGCGGATAGCATGAATACCGATTTCTGTGCGTTCCCGTTTTTCACGTTTCTGAGAACGATCGTATACATAGTGGAATTTTTCATCCATTGCAGCATTGATGGCGTCAGCCAGTGCCATAGCGGTGCCGCTGGGGGCGTCGATTTTCTGGTTATGATGTTTTTCTACCACTTCAATATCAAAGTTTGCATCGTAAAGAATCTGTGCTGCACGCTGTACCAGATCCAGCAGCAGGTTTACGCCGATGGACATGTTTGCAGATTTCAGAACAGCAACGCTTTTAGATGTTTCTTCCAGTTTTGCCTGTGTTTCATCAGAAAGAGCTGTTGTGCAGACAACAACGGGAATCTGTTTTTCTTTCGCAAAGTCCAGCAGAGCGGGAACAGCTGTTGCTGTGGAGAAGTCAATGATGACATCTGCGTCAACAGTGCATTCCGCAGGGGAAGCAAATACAGGGAAATCCAATGCAGGAACAGTAGGGTCGATACCTGCAACAATCTGGCAATCAGGGTCGTTTTTCACCAGGTCTGCTACGACATGACCCATTTTGCCGCCGCAGCCGTGCATGATGATATTTACCATAAATCAAAAACCTCCTTAAAATAAGTGAAAACAGCAGTATTCAAAAAGAAAGAGCCGGAACCTTTTAGGGGTGTTCCGGCTCTGATGCATTTCGGTACGGATGCCCTTACTGGATGCATATATTTTGCTGTTTCAACAGAAATGAATGTGTCTTATTTCAGCAAACCGTAGTTTTTCAGTGCGGTTCTCAGTGTTTCCAGGTTCTTTTCTTCCATGTCGCACAGAGGCAGACGGCAAGGGCCTACTTCATAACCCATCAGGTTCAGCGCTGCTTTTACGGGGATGGGGTTTACTTCGCAGAACAGAGCCTTGATCAGTTCAATGGCATCCAGCTGCAGTTTTGCAGCACCTGCTACATCGCCAGCCATGAATTTTGCAACCATGTCATGGGTATTTTTAGGAGCAACGTTAGACAGTACGGAGATAACGCCTTTTGCGCCCAGTGCCAGCATAGGAACGATCTGATCGTCGTTGCCGCTGTAGATATCGAAGTCAGGGCCGCACAGTGCAGCGATTTCTGCAATCTGGGAGAAGTTGCCGCTAGCTTCTTTGATCGCTACGATATTTTTTACTTTGGACAGTTCGTAAACAGTCTTAGGTGCAATGTTGCAGCCGGTACGACCGGGTACGTTGTACAGAATTACAGGAATGGAAATGCTGTTTGCAACTGCTGTGTAGTGCAGGATCAGACCTTTCTGTGTTGCTTTGTTGTAGTAAGGTGTTACCAGCAGAACAGCGTCAGCGCCAGCTTTTTCGCAGCCCTGTGCCAGTGCGATGCAGTGTGCAGTATCGTTGCTGCCTGCGCCTGCGATAACAGGAACACGGCCGTTTGCAACTTCTTTGGAGAAACGTACACATTCGATCTGAACTTCGTCAGACAGTGTGGATGCTTCACCTGTTGTGCCGCAGATGATCAGGGCATCTGTTTCGTTTGCAATCTGGAATTCAATGAGTTCTTTCAGTTTATCAAAATTTACGCTGCCGTCAGCGTAGGTAGGGGTAACCAGTGCCACCCCAGCGCCTGTGAAAATAGACATAAGAATGACCTCCTTCGATGTTCAACAATATGATTTGGAATTACTGCATGTTTTTGATGATTTCTTCTGCAATCTGAACAGCGTTTGTTGCAGCGCCTTTTCTGATGTTGTCAGCTACAACCCAGATGTTTACACCGCTTTCAACGCTTTCGTCACGACGTACACGGCCGATGTATACTTCGTCATGGCCTGCAACATCTACAGCCAGAGGATATTCGTTGGCTTCGGAATTGTTCTGCAGTACAACGCCGGGAGCGTTTTTCAGTGTTTCCAGCAGGTCATCCATTTCGAAAGGTTTTTCAAATTCGATGTTGATGGATTCGCTGTGGCAGTCGAATACAGGTACACGAACGGTTGTTGCAGTTACGCGCATTTCGTCGTTATGCAGGATTTTTCTTGTTTCGTTTACCATTTTCATTTCTTCTTTTGTATAGCCGTTGTCCAGGAATACATCGATGTGAGGCAGGCAGTTGTTTGCGATGGGGTGAGGGAATTTCTTAGGAGCTTCCCCTTTCAGACCGTTTTCCAGGTCTTTCCATCCTGCCATACCTGCGCCGGATACAGCCTGATATGTGGAGTAAACCACACGTTTGATTTTGTATTTGTCATCCAGAGGTTTCAGAGCAACCATAGCCTGAATTGTGGAGCAGTTGGGGTTTGCGATGATGTTTTTGTGCCAAGCGATGTCCTCGGGGTTTACTTCAGGAACTACCAGAGGAACTTCGGGGTCCATACGCCACTGAGAGCTGTTGTCGATAACGATACAGCCGTGTGCTGCTGCGATGGGAGCGAATTTTTCGCTGGTGCCGCCGCCTGCGGAGAACAGGGCGATGTCGATGGGTTTGTCAAAAGAATGTTCTGTCAGTTCTTCTACTGTATATTCTTTGCCGTTGAAAGTCAGTTTGGAGCCAGCGGAACGGCTGGATGCCATTACATAGAAGTTGTCGATGGGCAGCTGTCTTTCTTCCAGAACTTTCAGGAATGTTCTGCCTACCATACCGGTTGCGCCTACAACGGCAAGATTGATTTTTTTCATAATGATTGATACCTTCCTTCCCAGAAATACGTTTGTGCGAGAGATGATTTTTGGTAACAAAAAAGCCGGCCAGCGCCGACTGCAAAAAACCATAGAAAATAAACAATAGCAATAAACTATGGTAATTATCCAGTAGCGCTCCATTGGGAAACCCAATGACAGTCATACGGCTCTTAACCGCACAACCAGAAAAAAACAGATAAGGCCGTCTTTTTCTTCGGCATTTTCCCCTTTCGACGAGCCTCCTGTATCCCTTATGATATTGGCTCGGTTACTCTTGAAAAACGCACCTCTACTTTGTATTTTTATGTACTTATGAAGTTAGTCTAACATCCAAATCGGATTCTGTCAAACCTTTCCTGCATAATTTTCAAAATTATTTAAAGAATAAAAATAAGTACAAGAAAAAAGCCCATTTTTCAAGGAAAACAGGAGGTATAAAAATCATGAAAAAAGAACTGACACCAGAACAAAAAGCAGACCTGCGTATGAAATATGAAATTGCGGAGGAGTTAGGGCTGTTGGATAAAATTACAGAAAACGGATGGAAGGGGCTCACATCCAGAGAGAGCGGACGCATCGGCGGCATCATGGGAAAACGGAAGCGTGCACAGAAGCAGGAGGGAAAAAACGAGAAAAAGGCAGATGAATAAAGGGAAATACTTGCTTTTCCATTTAGAAAACGGTATAATTTTAGATTATGGCAACAAGGAAAGCGAGTGGAAACAATGAACGCATATACAGACTTTGCCACAGTCTATGATTTGTTTATGGAAGAAGTGCCTTATGACCAGTGGCTTTCTTTTCTGGAAGAAATCTGGCGGAAGGAAGGCTTGCAGCCGGAGGTCATTGCAGACCTTGGATGTGGGACAGGCAATCTGCTGGTGCCTTTGACAGAAAAGGGATACCGCACCATGGGTGTGGACCTGTCTTTTGACATGCTCTGTCAGGCGGAAAAGAAACTGCGGGAAGCAGGACTTTCTTCTATATTATTGGAGCAGGATTTGACAGAGGTTTCTCTGCCGGAGGAGGCAGACTGTATCATCAGCGTTTGCGATAGCCTGAACTATCTGACAGAAGATGGAGAACTTTCAGCGGCTTTTGCCTGCGTGAAAGCATCTTTGCGGCAGGGCGGACTGTTTTTGTTTGATATGAATACAGAGTACAAATTCAGTGAAGTCCTTGCCCAGAATACTTATGCCGTTACAGAGGAACATGCAGCCTATATCTGGGAAAATGATTATGACCCGGAAGAAAAAATCAATGCCTATGCAGTGAACTTTTTTATAGAAGGAAATGACGGCAAATACGAAAGAACAGAAGAAGTGCATTATGAAAGAGCCTACAGTGTGGAAGAAATCAAAACTGCCTTGGCAGAAAACGGCTTCACGCTGGTAGGCATGTATGATGATTATACATGGGAAAGCCCCAAAGAAGATTGCCAGCGGATTGTGTTTGTGGCAAAAGGGGCAGAGTAAGAAACGGAGGAAATACAACATGCAGGATTATATTATTCGTGCAACGGCAGGGAACGGCAGTATCCGTGCTTTTGCAGCAACAACAAGAGAAACCGTACAGTATGCAAGAGAAGTGCACCATACTTCTCCCGTAGCTTCTGCGGCACTGGGCAGAATGCTCACAGCGGCAGCGATGATGGGCAGCATGCTCAAAGGTGATAAAGACTTGGTAACATTACAGATTCGCAGCTTGGGTCCCCTGAAAGGCATTGTGGTTTCCGGTGACTCTCACGGTCATGTAAAAGGCTATGTATTCAACCCGAATGTGGATATCCCCAGCAAATATCCCGGTAAACTGGATGTAGGCGGCGCCATTGGGGAAGGTTATATGAGCGTTATCCGCGACATCGGCCTGAAAGAACCCTATGCCGGCAGAATTCAGCTGGTCAGCGGCGAAATCGCAGAAGACCTGACATATTATTTTGCACAGTCTGACCAGACACCTTCTTCTGTAGGTCTGGGTGTATTGGTAGAAACAGATACATCTATCCGTCGTGCCGGTGGCTTCATTATTCAGCTGATGCCCGAAGCAACAGAAGAAATGATTTCCAAACTGGAACAGCGTCTGAACACCATTCCTTATGTGACAGACCTGTTGGATATGGGCAAAAGCCCTGAAGACATTCTGGAAATGATTCTGGGTGATATGGACCTGAAAATCATGGATAAGATGCCTGTAGAATTCTACTGCAATTGTTCCAAAGAACGTGTGGAAAAAGCACTTATCAGCATTGGTAAAGAAGAACTGGAAAAAATCATCCGTGAAGATAAAAAGGCAAATCTGCATTGCCATTTCTGCAATAAAGAATATAACTTCACAGAAGAAGAACTGAAAGAATTGCTGGAAAGCGCAAAGTAAGAAAAAATGAGGAAGGGAGGTGAATCAGATGCATCGGGATTTTGCGGTGGCTGTAAAGGCTGTCATTGTCCGGGGTGACGAAGTGTTGGTGCTGCGTCGTTCCAAAGGAGAAATGGCAGGCAGTTATATGAACAAATATCAGAAATGGGATTTGCCCGGCGGTGGGCTGCATTTTTACGAAAAGGCGGAAGATGGGCTGCTGCGGGAGATTCGGGAAGAAACATCCCTGTCTGTAGAGATTGGCAGACCCGTTTCCATGTTTGACATCATCCGGCATCAGATTCACCTCTGTATTTTTACATATGCGGCTGTTTGGACAGGTGGAGAGGTGCAGTTAAGCAAGGAACATGATGGTTTTTTGTGGCTGCATAAAGACGAGGTGGAAGAAAGTGAATTGCCTCATTGGATGAAGCGGGATATCTTCCGAGCCCTGGAAGCCGTAGAAAAGAAGTAAATAGCGCAAATAAAAGGACTTTGTTTCCATAGAGATCTATGTGGAGGCAAAGTCCTTTTTTTGCAGAAAAATCTGCAAAAAAAAATTCACTGTCAGTTTAAAGCGAAAAAGAACGCATATTCGTTCTGTATGACAATGGTAAAAGAAGAAAAGAATATCTAAATTGAAAGACAGGATTTTGTGGTATATGCACAATTGCATATGAAATCAATAGGAAAAATAACGGTGAATCATTTTGCCTGCAAATAGATAGGACGCAAAGTATCCCTCGCAAGACCTTTAAAATTCAGGGTTTTGATTTTTTATGAAAAATTTTCGATTTATATTTAACAATAATGTTGGCAAATCTTCATTTTTCTATAATCATAGAGGCGGAAGTGTATATTGACAATGTAGGAAAGAACCATTATTATTTAGATTAAGGTATGTTTGATATTTGATACATATCTGGAAGGGACTGGTAAAACTTATTCATATTAGACATTTTTTACCAGATATGACCTTCTCTTTTTTGTATTATTATGAAGAAGAGAAGGGGAAACTGCATTTGTTTATTCTTGGGATATTTTTTATGTAAGGAAACATAAGTTGACATTTTTTTAACAAAAAGTGTTTTTTGTGTCTATACATTAGAAACACCTGATAACATGCAGTAAACTTGCAGCGAGAGAGGTGATAAAAGTGGCTTATGAAATTCTGAAAAGTATTGTGGATGCAGAAGCGCAGGCTGTGGAGAAAAAACGCCAGGCGGCAGAACAAGCGGAACAACTGAAGGTAAAAGCGCAGGCAGAAGCGGCGGCGCTGTTGGAAAAGACCCGTAAGGACGGACTGCTCATGGTGGACGAAACAGTGAAAAACGCTGTGGAAGACAGTGAAATGACTATTCAGGGTATTCGCAGAGAAGCTGAAGAAGCTTGTCAGGAAATCAGAAAGCAGGCTGCGGGAAAGAAAGAAGAAGCAATACAGGCGGTCATCGGAAAGGTTGTGGGTACTTATGGCAGTAACTGATATGCAAAAACTGACTGTCATCGGTCTGAACAGCAGTCGTACCCCATTTCTGCATGAACTGATGCGCCTGGGCGTTGTGGAAATCAATTCTCAGGAAGGCGTTGTCAATGACGAAGAATGGATGCCGGATATTTTCCGTACCAGTAACAGTGCGGACGTTTCCCGTCTGGAAGCGGATATTGCCCGTGTCAGTGTCGCATTGGACGCCATCAATCGGTATGATACCGGTAAGAAGCCATTGATCCACACCAGAAAAGAAATCAAGCGGAATGCCTTTGTCGACCACATGAATGCCACCAAAACGGCAACAGAAATGAATGTGGACCATGCGGTAGAATCCAATAAGAAGATTGCAGACGCAAGAACGGAAATCAATCGTCTGCGGACAGTCATTCAGGGCTTGCAGCCTTGGGAAACATTGGACGTACCCATGGAAATGACAGAAACGGTTCATGCTTGTCTGGTGCTTGGCACAGTCAATGTCAAAACCAATGGCGCACAGTTACAGACAGATGTGCTGGCAGCATTGCCTTCGGCAGTCGTAAATGAAATCGGAGCAGATAAACAGCAGAAATATTTCTCTTTTATTTGCTGGAAAGATGAAAAAGATCAGCTCTATGAAGCCTTAAGACCATATGGTTTTGTTTCAGTGACTCTTGGAGAAACAAAAGGGACACCGGCAGAACTGATTCAGTCTTATGAAGGGCAGATCAAAGTGCTGGAGCAGGAAATCAAAGAAGAAGAACAGAAACTGGAAGCTCTTGCTACAGCAAAACAGGATATCGAATACCTGTATGACAGTTTGTGTATGCGGCGTGACCGGGCAAAAGTTGTCGGGGATATGCTTAGTACAGAAACCGTATTTTATTTTGACGGATGGATGCCTAAGTGGAGCAGAGAAAAAGTGGAAAATCTGCTGAAGAAGTACGAATTCTACTATAATATTGAGGAACCGGATCCCGATGAGGAAGTTCCTATCCTGCTGCACAACAACGGTGTGGTAACAGCCTTTGAAGGCGTTACCAGCATGTATAGCCTGCCGGCAAGACATGACATCGATCCTACAGCAATTCTTGCACCATTTTATTTCATTTTCTTTGGGCTGATGCTCAGTGACGCGGCATACGGTATCATCCTTTCCGTAGGCTGTGCCATCATTTTGAAAAAGTATAAACTGGAAGGTACCATGTACCGTATGTTCAAAATGTTCTTCTATTGTGGTATTTCCACATTCATCTGGGGCGCATTGTTCGGCGGATGGTTTGGCGACTTCTTTACGGTGGCGGCAAAAACCATCTTTGGCGTAGACTTTGCCATCAACCCCATCTGGTTTAACCCTCTGGAAGAACCCATGAAGCTGTTGATCTTCTCCCTGATTCTGGGCGGTATCCACATCTTCGTTGGTATGGGCGTACAGGCGTATATGTATATCCGTGACGGTCATCCGCTGGATGCGCTGTTCGATATCGGCTTATGGTATCTGCTGCTGATCGGTCTGGTACTGTTCGGTTTTGGCGGCAGCCTGATGCCTTCTCTGGTACCTGTAGGCAAATATATGGCAATCGTTGGCGCTGTTGGTATTTTGCTTACCGGCGGCAGAAAGAAAAAAGGTTTGGGGAAAATCACAGGCGGTCTGGGCAGCCTTTACGGCATCACCAGTTACCTGTCTGACGTACTTTCTTACTCCAGATTGCTGGCTCTGGGCTTGGCAACAGGGGTAGTTGCACAGGTTATTAACACTCTGGGCTCTTTGGCAGGCGGCGGTATCGTTGGCTCCATCGTGCTGATTGTGGTATTCCTGGCAGGTACAGTATTCAATATTGCGATCAACGCACTGGGTGCTTTCGTTCACTCCTGCAGATTGCAGTATGTAGAATTTTTCGGCAAGTTTTACACAGGCGGCGGCAGAGAATTCCGTCCCTTTGAGAGAAAGACAAAATATGTAAAGATTTTAGAGGAGGATGTTGAAGATGGTAGATAGTTTATTAAACGGTCAGGTATTGGCATTAGCTGGCGCTGCGATCGCTGCAACTCTTGGCGGCATCGGTAGTGCTCTTGGTGTTGGCGTAGCCGGTCAGGCTGCTGCAGGCGTTGTTTCTGAAGACCCTAACAAATTCGGTCAGGTACTGCTGCTGCAGGCGCTGCCCGGTACACAGGGTATTTATGGTCTGCTGATCGCCTTCATCGTTATGGTAAAAGTTGGTCTGTTGGGCGGCGACGGTATGCTGGATCTGACTGTTGCACAGGGTGCATCCATTTTTGCGGCATCTCTGCCCATCGGTATTGTTGGTCTGTGTTCCGCTATCGCACAGGGGAAAGCAGCAGCAGCAGGCGTAATGTTGGTTGGTAAAAGACCCAGCGAGCTGGCAAAAGGTATGCTGTTTGCAGCCATGGTAGAAACATACGCAGTACTTGCGCTGTTGGTATCCTTCCTGATGCTCAACAGCCTGCAGCTGTAATTTGCGGATAAAGGAGGTATGACTCCTATGAACGACGGTAAAATCATCATTGATAGAATCATGGCAGAAGCGGACAAGGAAATCGAAGCCTTCATGCTGGAAGGCAAAAGAGAAGCCGATGCCATTATGAAAGCGGCGGAAGAAAAAGCACGCCGCGAAAAAGAATCCTACCGCAAGAAAGCGGAGGAAGAAGCAAGAAAAGCCCGTGCAAAAGAAATCTCCGGCGCAGAGATGGAAGCCAAGAAAGCAATCCTGCAGGAAAAACAGGATATTCTGGAAGAAATCATCGCCGAAGCAAAAAAACGTCTGGAAAACCTGCCTGACGCGGAATACGCAAAAGTCATCGGCGGCATGCTGGAACGTCTGGACGAAAGCCAGGGCAAAGAAATCATCGTTTCTGCAAAAGACAAAGCACGTCTGGCAGATGTGGTAAAAGAAAAGGGCTATGTGCTCTCTGACGAAACCCGCGACATCGACAGCGGCTTTGTAGTAAAAAACGGTGACATTGAGTATAACTATTCCTTTGATGCAATCATCATGGTACAAAAAGAAGAAATGCAGATTACAGCAGCAAAAATCTTATTTTAAGGAGGGGTAGAAATGTCTAAAAATAAAATTTACCCTTTCGCCGTGGCCAGTGTGCGTTCCATGGAAAATAAGCTGCTGAGCCAGCAAAAGCTCATGCAGATGGCAGAAGCAAAAAGCGCAGAAGAAGCGCTGCGTCTGCTGTCTGATACGGCTTATGGCAAAACCCAGGTGCAGGATGTGCATCAGTTTGAGGAAATGATTGAAACCCATCTGGAAGAAACTTATACTTCTGTGGCAAAGCTCATTCCCGATGAAGCCCTCATCGATATTTTCCTTTATAAGAATGACTACCATAATATCAAGGTACTCATCAAAGAGGAAATTTCCAAAGTCAGCGGCAAAAAGCTGCTGGTACGGGGCGGCACCATTCCCGTGGAAGATATGAAAAAGAACTTCCGGGAACGTAATTACGCGGAAATGCCAACCATTGACGGTGATGCTGTGGAAGAAGCCATCAGCCTGTATGCAAAGACCAAAAACGGTCAGTATATCGACACGGTTCTGGATAAAGCATGCTTCGCTGCCATGGATGAGAGAGCTTCTCAGATGAAAAATCCCTTTGTACGCAAATATGTGACCATGTTGGCAGATTTGACTAACCTGAAAACCATTTTGCGTGTGAAACAGATGGGACGTCCTTTTGAAGCCTTTGAAGATGCTTGTGTGCCCGGCGGTGAAATCCGCATGGATGTGTTCCAGCGGGCATACCGTGAAGAAAGTATGCTGCCGGTGCTGAAGGAAACTTCCTACGGTGCCCTTTGCGAGCAGTATATGGACAAAGGCTTTACGGTTTTTGAAAAAGCATGTGACGACTACCTGATGGAATACATCAAGGAAGCAAAATACAAAACACTGACGCCTGAGCCTGTTGTGGCTTATATCCTGGCGAAAGAAACAGAAGCAAAATGTGTCAGAATCATTCTGACCTGTAAGCTTCATAACATTGATACAGAAATTATCAAAGAGAGGGTGAGAGAAGTTTATGTCTAAAGTTGGTATCATTGGCGATAAAGACAGTATCATGGGCTTCCTCGCTCTGGGGATTGATATTTTCCCCGCTTATACGCCTGAAGAAATCAAGAAAACCATCCATAATCTGGCTGAAAAGGAATATGCTATCATTTATATTACCGAACAGGCCAGTCTTCAGGCAGGAGAAAGTCTTGCAAAATATAAGGACTTTGAATTGCCGGCCATCATTGTCATCCCCGGTATCGGCGGCAGCATGGGCCTTGGCATGAACGAAGTCAGAGAATCAGCAAAACGTGCTATTGGCGCGGATATATTGTTTAGTGAATAAAGATTGTAGGTGAATGAAAATATGAAAGCAGGCACGATCGTGAAGGTGTCAGGCCCATTGGTCATCGCAGAAAACATGCGTGAAGCCAATATGTTTGACGTGGTGCGTGTATCCGATAAACACCTGATTGGTGAAATCATCGAAATGCACGGGGACAGAGCGTCCATTCAGGTTTATGAAGAAACCTCCGGTCTGGGCCCCGGTGAAGAAGTGGTTTCCACTGGCATGCCCATGAGCGTTGAACTGGGCCCTGGTCTGATTTCCACCATTTATGATGGGATTCAGCGTCCTCTGGAAAAGCTGTATGAAGTCAGCGGCACAAACATTCATAAGGGCGTAGAAGCACCTTCTCTGGACAGAGAAAAGAAATGGAAATTTGAACCCACACGCCAGATCGGCGATGTTGTAGAAGCAGGCGACATCATCGGTAAAGTACAGGAAACAGCGGTAGTAGAATGCCGTATCATGGTTCCTTATGGCGTAAAAGGTACTATCAAAGAAATCTATATCGGTGAATTCACCGTAGAAGAAACCGTTTGTATCATCACAGACGAAAAGGGCAAAGACATCGAAGTAACCATGATGCAGAAATGGCCCGTACGTAAGGAACGTCCTTACAAAGTAAAAGAAACACCCGACTCTCTGCTGGTAACAGGGCAGCGTGTTATCGACACATTCTTCCCCATTACAAAGGGTGGTGTTGCAGCCATCCCCGGCCCCTTCGGCAGTGGTAAAACTGTAACACAGCATCAGCTGGCAAAATGGGCTGACGCCGACATCGTTGTTTATATCGGCTGCGGCGAACGTGGGAACGAAATGACAGACGTACTGAATGAATTCCCCGAACTGAAAGACCCTCGTACCGGCGAATCTCTGATGCAGAGAACCGTACTGATTGCAAACACTTCCGACATGCCCGTTGCGGCTCGTGAAGCGTCCATTTATACAGGTATCACCATTGCGGAATTCTTCCGTGACATGGGCTACAGCGTAGCGCTGATGGCTGACTCCACATCCCGTTGGGCAGAAGCCCTTCGTGAAATGTCCGGTCGTCTGGAAGAAATGCCCGGTGAAGAAGGTTACCCCGCTTATCTGGGTTCCCGTCTGGCACAGTTCTATGAAAGAGCAGGCCGCGTTGTCTGCCTGGGTTCTGACGGCAGAATGGGTACACTGACAGCCATCGGTGCCGTATCTCCTCCTGGTGGTGACACATCCGAACCCGTATCTCAGGCAACACTGCGTATTGTCAAAGTGTTCTGGGGTCTGGATTCCTCTCTGGCGTATAAACGTCATTTCCCTGCCATCAACTGGCTGACCAGCTACTCCCTGTATCAGGATAAAGTAGATGAATGGGCAGACAAAAACGTTGATGTGCATTTCTCCGAACAGCGTACACTGGCAATGCGCCTGCTGCAGACAGAAGCGGAACTGCAGGAAATCGTACAGCTGGTCGGCGTGGATTCCCTGTCCCACAGCGACAGACTGATTCTGGAAACTTCTCGTTCCATTCGTGAAGACTTCCTGCATCAGAACTCTTTCCACGAAGTAGATACCTATACTTCTCTGCATAAACAGTATCGTATGCTGAAACTGATTCTGACATTCTACGCAGAAGCAGGCGAAGCCATCAAACAGGGCGTGCCTATCCAGAAGATCACAAAACTGGATGTTGTAGAAAGAATCGGCCGTGCGAAATATGTAGAAGAAGCAAACGTAGATAAGAGCTACGATGAAATCGAAGCTGATATCAAAAATGAAGTAAAAGATCTGATCGCAAAGGGGGCTGATGAATTATGATAAAGGAATATCGTTCCATTCAGGAAGTCGCAGGCCCTCTGATGGTTGTTTCCGGCGTAGAAGGCGTAAAATACGATGAACTGGGCGAAATTGAATTGTCCAATGGTGAAGTCAGAAGATGTAAGGTACTGGAAGTAAACGGCGATACTGCTCTGGTACAGCTGTTCGAAAGCGCAACAGGTATCAACCTGTCTGACAGTAAAGTACGTTTCTTAGGCAAGAGCTTGGACTTCGGCGTATCTCCTGACATTCTGGGTCGTGTCTTCAGTGGTATGGGTAAACCCATCGACAATGGCCCCGACATTATTCCCGAAAAACGTCTGGACATCAACGGCGCACCTTTGAACCCCGCAGCAAGAGAATATCCTGCGGAATTCATTCAGACAGGTGTTTCCGCTATTGACGGTCTGAACACACTGGTTCGTGGTCAGAAACTGCCTATCTTCTCCGGTTCTGGTCTGCCTCACGCAAATCTGGCAGTACAGATCGCAAGACAGGCGAAGGTTCGCGGTACTGATTCCAAATTCGCCGTAGTATTCGCGGCCATCGGTATCACATTCGAAGATGCTGAATTCTTCATCAATGACTTTAAACAGACAGGCGCTATCGACCGTTCTGTCGTATTTGTAAACTTGGCAAATGACCCTGCCGTAGAACGTGTATGTACTCCTCGTATGGCACTGACTGCTGCGGAATATCTGGCATTTGAACAGGGTATGCACGTACTGGTTATCCTGACAGATATCACAAACTACGCAGAAGCCCTTCGTGAAGTATCTGCGGCGAAGAAGGAAGTTCCTGGCCGTCGTGGTTACCCCGGTTATCTGTACACTGACTTGGCTACCATGTATGAACGTGCAGGCCGTATCAAAGGCAAACCCGGCTCCATCACCATGATCCCTATTCTGACCATGCCTGAAGATGATAAGACCCATCCCATCCCTGACTTGACAGGGTACATCACAGAAGGTCAGATCATCCTGAGCCGTGACCTGTATAAAAAAGGCATCCAGCCTCCCATCGACGTTCTGCCTTCCCTGTCCCGTCTGAAAGATAAAGGTATCGGGAAAGACAAAACTCGTGAAGACCATGCCGATACTATGAACCAGCTCTTTGCAGCATATTCCCGCGGGAAAGACGCAAAAGAACTGATGGCAATTCTGGGTGAAAGCGCATTGTCCGAAATCGACCTGATGTATGCGAAATTCGCCGATGAATTTGAAAAACAGTATGTTTCTCAGGGCTTCCGTACAGACAGAACCATTGAGCAGACACTGGATACTGGCTGGAAACTGCTGCGTATGCTGCCTAAGAGCGAATTGAAACGTATTCGTGACGAATATCTGGAAAAATATCTGGCGGACGAGGAGTGATGCATTGTGGCTAAATTGAATGTCAATCCTACCCGAATGGAAATGACAAGGCTCAAACGTCAACTCAAAACCGCGACCAGAGGTCATAAGCTGCTGAAAGATAAACTGGACGAACTGATGAAACAGTTTCTGGAAATCGTGCGTGAAAACAAACGCCTCCGTGAACAGGCGGAAGCAGCTTTGGAAAGCGCATACCAGAACTTCATCATCGCCAGAGCCGTTATGAGCGAAAGCACATTGGCGGAAGCACTGATGATTCCCCAGCAGTCCGTAGCGGTCAAAGTAAAGAACCGCAACATCATGAGCGTAAATGTACCTGTGTTTGACTTCCAGAAAGAGGAAGGCAGCGGGGATATTTATCCCTATGGTACAGCATTTACCTCCGGGGAACTGGACAGCGCCATGAATTCTTTCTCCGATGCCATGGAGCCTCTGCTGCGTCTTGCAGAAAGCGAAAAGACAGCACAGCTTTTGGCACAGGAAATTGAACGCACCCGCCGTCGTGTAAACGCACTGGAAAACGTAATGATTCCCAATTATCAGGAAACCATTAAGTTTATTGCCATGAAGCTGGAGGAAAACGAAAGAGCCAGCACCACACGACTGATGAAGGTCAAAGATATGGTTTTGAAGAAAACCATCGAAGAAAAGAGAAAACAGGACGAAGCGGCACACGCCTGAGCCTGATTTTCATTAGATCTGTGGATAAATGGGTAAAACCTTTTCGGTTTTACCCATTTTTTGCAGTATAAGGAGGAAAATTATGAAACTGATACTGGATTTGGATACAGGCATTGATGATGCTATGGCACTTGCTTATGCCGTTGGCAGCCCAGATTTGGAACTGATTGGTGTAACAGGTACTTACGGCAATGTGTATACGGAAGTGGGTGTGCAGAACGTTCTGAATCTGCTGGAAATGATGGGCAAACCGGAAATTCCTGTTTTTCTGGGCGAGAAAAAAGCACTGACACAGGATGTTTTTGTTCGTCATGAAGTCAGTGCCAGAATCCATGGGGAAAATGGTGTGGGACAGGTGGAACTGCCTGTGGCAGCGGAACATGCTTCTCAGATGGATGCCGTGGATTTTATCATTGAATCTGTGAAAAAGTATGGAAAAGAACTGGTCATCGTGGCAACAGGCCCCCAGACCAATCTGGCGGCGGCATTGAACAAAGCACCGGAAATCAAAGAAATCATGGGGAAAATCGTGATCATGGGCGGTGCACTGACCGTTCCCGGTAATGTAAGCCCCTATGCGGAAGCCAATATTTCCAAAGATCCTCTGGCTGCAAAAATCCTTTTTGAAAGTGGTCTGGATGTGACCATGGTTGGTCTGGACGTGACACAGCGTTCTCAGCTGACATTGGAGGATTTGCAGGCTTGGAAAAACTGCGGCACATTGGCAGGGGAAAAATATGCGGATATGGTGGCATACTATATCAGTCAGCATGAACATAGCGGTGGTACTGCATGTTATCTCCATGACCCTTCCGCTGCTGTCTGCGCTGTACATCCTGAATGGTTTACCATGCTTCCCATGCATATGACCGTTGTCACAGAAGGCGAAGCGGCAGGACGCACCATTGGTGATCCCATGAAACTGCGGGAAGCAAACCCCAATGTGAAGGTTTGTATTGGTGTGGATTCTCCAAAATTGGAGGCACATTTGAAAGAAATGCTCATGCGTGCTTTTCTGGGAAACTAATGGAAAAGGTTTTGCAAGAAAAGTGATGTTAGCTTAAAAAATATATAGCCGGAATCCTTGAATAATAAAAAGGATTCCAGCTATCATTTTTGAACAGCAGTGTTTTTCGAAAGAAATTTATGTAAGGGTTTTATTTTTGGTTGAATTTCGTGCATCATGCGTGAAAAATATGTTTCAGTATATAGATGGGAGTGAAAGAATGAATTTTGCAGAAGAATATAAAAGAAAACTGAAAACACCGGAAGAAGCAGTGAAACTGGTGAAAGACGGCGACTGGGTGGATTACAGTGTAGGTATCGGTTTTCCTGTGCTGTTGGATGCGGCACTGGCAAAACGCAAAGATGAATTGAGAGATATCAAGATTCGAGGTTCCTTGGCTATGCAGCCCATTCAGGCAGTAGAACAGGACAGAGAACGGAGAACATTTACCTATAACAGCTGGCATTGCTCCGGTTACGAACGGAAATTGTGCGATGAAGGTCTTTGCAACTATATTCCTATGATTTTCCGCAATATGGCGTCTTATTACAGACGGTATCTGACCGTAAATGTGGCGATGATTTCCGTGGCACCCATGGACAGCAAGGGATTTTTCAATTTCTCCATGGTAAACTGCACTACCAGAGCCATTCTGGATGCGGCAGACCTGATTATTCTGGAAGTTAACGAACATATGCCCCATGTTTATGGCGGTCAGGAAGACTGCATCCATATTTCTGAAGTAGATGTGGTAGTAGAAGGGGAACATAAACCGCTGGCACAGTTGCCCATTCCTCCTGCAACAGAAATTGACGAGAAAATTGCATCTCTGCTTTTGCCGCATATTCCCGATGGTGCTACTATCCAGCTGGGCATTGGCGGTATGCCTAACTCTGTAGGCAAATTGATGGCAGAATCCGATTTGAAAGATTTGGGCATGCATACAGAACTCCTTTCCGATGGTTTTGTAGACTTGTACGAAGCGGGTAAACTGACAAACAGCAGAAAAACACTGCACCGCGGGAAAGGTGTATTTGGTATTGCATTGGGTTCTCAGCGGCTGTATGACTGGGTAGGAGAAAATCAGGGACTCCTTTCTTTCCCTATGGACTATGTGAATCAGCCCAGCGTTATGTCACAGATGGAAAATATGATTTCCATCAACAACTGTATTGCCATTGACCTGTATGGCCAGGTTTCTTCTGAAAGCGCAGGCACACGCCATATTTCCGGTACCGGCGGACAGTTGGACTTTTCCACAGGGGCTTATGACGCGCCTGGCGGCAAAGGCTTTATCTGTATGACATCTTCTTATCGGGATAAGGCTGGCAATCTGAAATCCAGAATCCTGCCAAAGTTTACACAGGGGGACATCATCACAACGCCCAGAACACAGGCTTTTTATATCGTAACAGAATATGGCATTGTGAATCTGGCAGGTAGAAGCACATGGGAAAGAGCGGAACTGCTTATTTCTCTGGCACATCCTGATTTCAGGGATGAACTCATTGCTGCAGCGGACAAGCAGAAAATCTGGAGAAACTCCAATAGAATCTAATTCGTATACAAAACAGGGATTTCTGATGTTTTCAGAGATTCCTGTTTTTTTGTTGCCAGACACATAAGAGGAAAAAGTGCATACAATAAAAGCAGGGGGTGACGCTTGTGGGCAGAAGATGTGTGAACCAATGGAGAAAACGATGGATTGGTTCTCTGATGATTGCGTTGGGAACCGGTGTGTTTTTGGCTTTGCTGCTGCCGGGATGTATGTTTTTGGTGGCTGTTCTGCTCATTTGCGGCGGTGCCTGTCTGTTGTATAAAAGTTAAGATAATTCACGCATGTTGTTCTTTGAGGAGAAAGGAATGACATGCGTTTTTTGTTGTATTACAAAATATTTTTTGCGGGCTTTTCCGTTTTTCCCCTTTTTGTTATAATTTAATGAGAGAAAGATTAAATACGCAGGGGATGAAAGTATGAATGAACCATATAAAATTTTGCTGGTGGATGATGAGGCAGAAGTCCGCACCAGCATTATTCGAAAAATAGATTGGTCTGCCGTTGGTTTTCAAGTGGTAGGCGATGCAGAAAACGGCGTGGATGCGCTGGAAAAAATTGAACAGTTGGAGCCGGATGTGGTATTGACGGATATTCGGATGCCTTATATGGATGGTCTGGAAATGGCAGAGAGGCTGCGGGAAATCCATCCTTCCATCAAAGTGGTGCTCTTTTCCGGGTTTGATGATTTTGAGTATGCCCAGAAAGCCATTAAACTGAATATCATCGAATATATCTTGAAGCCTGTCAATGCAGAGGAAATGATGGAAATTTTGCTGCGGATCAAAGGCACATTGGATGAAGAAATCCAGCGTTTGCGGGATTTGACAAACTTACAGGAAAGTTTTCGGAAAAATCTGCCTATCCTCAGGGAGAAATTTTTGAGCAATCTGGTAAAAGGCAATGTGGGAAAAGAAGATATTCCTGTTCTTATGGAGGAATATGGTCTTTCCCTTTTGGAAGGAAATCGCTGGGTAGCGGCAAAGGTTATGGCGCAGGAAATGGATAATGCCGCTTGGAACAGCTGGAACCTGCTGGCTGTATCTGTACAGCGTTTGCTGGAAGACAGATTCAAAGATTTTGGCAATTACAGCTGTTTCCAGCGTCCATCTGGCATTTGTGTCATTGCTGCCATGGAAAGTGAAAAAGACCTGATGCAGCTGACTACTTTTTTCCGGGAATTGTGCAAAGAAGTCAAAAAGATTTTGAATTGTACGTTGATTGTAGGGATTGGACGCGTGGTGGAAAGCATCGAAGCCATTTCCCATAGCTATGCAGAGGCAAGGGAAGCTGTAGCTTACAGCCGCACAGCCGGTGAAGTGGTTTTCATTTCTGACGTGGAGCCTCAGAAAGATACATTGCTCCATCTGGATGAAAAAGACGAAAAGGAACTGAGTTATGTATTGAAATTCGGCGACGAAGAAATGATACAATCCTGTGTGGAAAGCATTTCGGGCAGAATGCGGCAGACAAATGCCATGCAGAATAGTTTTCAGGCGTACATCATCGATATTTTGAGTGTTATTCTGCGCGTCGTACAGAAAAACGGGCTGGAAGAAAACATCGTCTTTGGAAAATATACAGACTACAACGGTGTGCTTACAGGCATCCGGGAAAGTGCAGATATGCAGGACTGGCTTTGTGAAGTTTGCTTTGCCATCAGCGGCAAATTGTATCGGGAACGTGTGGGAACCACCCAGACATTGATTGAAAAGGCAAAGAAATATATTGGGGAGAATTACGCCAATTCCGCTCTTTCACTGGAAATGGTATGCAGTTATCTCCATATTAGCACAGCTTATTTTTCCACCATATTCAAAAAAGAAGTGGGGGAAAGCTATATTTCCTATCTGACGGGCATCCGCATGGAAAAAGCGGCTGCACTGCTGAAGGAAACCGATGAAAAGACATATCAGATTGCCGCAAAGGTTGGCTATGACGAGCCTAATTATTTCGGCTATGTATTCAAAAAGAAATTTGGGGTTTCTCCGAATAAGTTTCGTGGAAAGTGAGGAAAGCCATGGGCATTTTTCAAAAGGGAAAAGAATATCTGCAGCAGCGGTTTTTAGATGGCAGCAAGCATATTGAACTGCGGAAACTGCTGTGGGTTTCCTTTACGCTGACATCTGTGGTGGCAACGCTTTTGATGGGGATTTCTTTCTATTATCGTTTTGCGGCACAGTCTGCCCAGACCACATGGGAAGGAAATGATACTCGCATAGAAGATGCGGCAGAACAGGTGACAGCACATTTTCGCAATATGATCAAAGTGTCAGATACCTTATATTACCGCGTTATCAAGGGAACGGATTTACAGCAGGATACCATTTCGGACGATTTTCGGCTGATTTATGAAATGAATAAAGATAATGTGGAAAGCATTGCCCTCTTTTCCATTGACGGCAATTTGATTTGTGCTACACCAAACAGCCATCTGCGACCCAATTTCTCATTGCAGAAAGAAGCTTGGTATGGCAGTGCTTTGGATACAGAGGAAAATATTCGTTTTGGGGCACCGCAGGTTTCCCGGGTTTTTCGGGCGGAAGGCGATGGTTATACACGGGTGATTCCTATGAGCCGTATGGTGCAGCTGACCATGGGAGATCAGACAAAGCGGGGCGTGCTGCTCATTAATCTGCGGTATGATGTATTGCAGGATATGCTGGAAAATGTCATGGTAGGGGAAGAATCCTATGTATATCTGGCTGGAGAAAACGGTAATCTGCTGTATCATCCCATGCAAGACCAGATTGCGGCAGGCACCATGAAAGAGGAAACATTGCCTTTGCTCATGTCCTCTCTGGAAGGGGATGTGCAGGCAAAACCCTATACCTTCCTACATAAGACCATTGGCTATACGGGCTGGCATATGGTGGGGGTATCCAAAGGGGATACGCCGTCTTTGCATAACTGGAAAACACGGAGTTTCATTCTGTTTTTGCTGGCGTTTTTCCTCAATGCCATGATGCTCATCAACTTTTATGTTTCCAGAAAAGTCACAGAGCCGATGCATCGACTGGAAGGGGCTGTGAAACGAATTCAGGCAGGGGATTTGAATACGAAGATACAGGCTTCCGGTGTGTATGAGATACAGAATCTGTCCAATGCCATTGAGGAAATGGAACGGAACCTGAAACAGCTTATGGAAGATATAGTGCAGGAACATGAAGCCAAACGAAAAAGTGATTTGATGGTACTGCAAAATCAGATTAACCCCCATTTCCTGTATAATACATTGGATGTCATTGTGTGGATGATCGAAAACGAAAAAAGCGGCGATGCCGTCAAAGCGGTGACAGCACTGGCGCGATTTTTCCGTATCAGTTTGAGCAGAGGCAAGACTGTCATTCCTGTTTCTGACGAAGTGGAACATGTACGAAACTATCTGATGATACAGGAAATGCGTTTCAAAAATAAATTTACTTATGCCTTTGATGTGAAAGAAGAAACGAAACAGCTGGGAACTGTGAAGCTGATTTTGCAGCCTTTGGTGGAAAATGCCATTTATCATGCTATGGAATTTATGGATGATGATGGGGAATTGACCGTAAAAGGCTATCTGGAAGGGGAAGAACTGGTGCTTTCCGTGACAGATAATGGCTGTGGCATGACAAAAGAGCGAGCAGAAGCACTCCTGCGAGGGGATTTTGTCCAGACAGGAAAAGGTTCTGGCGTAGGTCTGCGGAATGTGCAGGAACGAATCCAGCTTGTTTTTGGGGAGAAATATGGTCTGCGTATCCTTTCGGAACCAGATGAAGGTACTTGCATTGAGATTCATCTGCCAGCCATTCCCTATGAAGAAATGAAAGAAAGGGGGATGGTATCATGACCATAAAACAGAAAATCTTTCTTTTTGTGGACATCCTCATTCTGGTTGTGCTGTTCCTGATTTCCTCTACAGATTATATCTGGAAGGAAAGAAAAGTGGATGTGTCCAATATTTCTGTCATTGTGGATATTCCTCAGGACAGCATCAACATGAATCTGCGGGAAGGGGCCAAAAAGGCTGCCCAAGCCTATCATGCAGACATGCATTTTTTGAATCTGCGAGACTATGAAGCACAGCAGATGGATATGCAGACATTGGTGCAGCGGGAATTGGACGCAGGATGTGAAGGCATTGTGCTTGAATGCGGAAGCAACAGAGTAACGGAAGAAATTCTGGAACAGATTCCCGTGGGCGTTCCGGTGGTGCTGTGGGATACGGAAGCAGAATCTCCGCGGGTGAAGGCCAATGTTTCTTTTGACAGGGAAGCCATTGCAAGACTGCTGGTGGAAAAGGTCGCGGAAGCGAGAGATAAAGGCCAGAGTGTGACATTGGTGTCCCATAAAGATTGCAGCGATCAGGTGCAGCGTATGCATGATCTGCTGGAAGAATTGTTCCCACAGGCAGGCATTATGGTACGCCGTGTGGAACTTGCGGATTATGGAGAGGCAAACGCACTTGTCAGCGGTCTGGCAGCACAGGGAGGCAATATGGTCGTTTCCTGTGATACACAGGCGCTGGAAGCTATGGCACAGGTTTGTGAAAACAATGGATATACATTGCCTTTGTTTGGCATGGGCTGGAGCGGTATGGTTCGAGAACAGCTGGAGAAAGGGAATATCGACGGCGTTGCTGTGGCTGACGCCTATGGTGCTGGTTATTTTGGCGTACAGAAACTGACGATGATTTTAACCGGAGAAGACCAGAACGACGAAGAACGGATTTTCCAGACAATCTGGGTGACCGGTGAGAATATGTATGATCGAAGTCGGGAAGCGATTTTGTTTCCTTTTGCGTGAGGTGAGAACAGATGCAGATAAGAAAACAGGCAATCGGAATTTTTTTAGGCGTGATTTGTGTGGTTCTGGCAGTGGTTTGGCTATGGATGCCTCGTACAAAGGAAAAAAAGGAATTGAAAATCGGTGTTTCGCTTTATTCGGAAAGCGATACGTTTGTTGACAGTATCGTATCTTCCATGCAGGAGCAGGCAGCTGCTTATGAAGCAGAAACAGGCTGCCCAGTCACTTTGAACATTTCCAGAGCCAATGGCTCTCAGCGGGAACAGTATGATCAGGTGGAGCAGTATGTGGCACTGGGCTATGATGCAGTTTGTGTCAATCTGGTAGACCGCACCAACGCATCCAGCATGGTAGACCTTGCCCAGTCGGAAGAAGTGCCTTTGGTGTTTTTCAACAGAGAACCTGTGCGGGAAGATATTCTGCGGGGGGATCATGTGTATTATGTAGGGACAGATGCCAGAGAAACGGCAAGAATGCAGGGAGAAGCGGTACTGCAAAGTTATGCGGCCTCTGCGGAGAAAATGGACAAGAATGGTGACGGCATTTTGCAGTATGTGATGCTGGAAGGAGAAATGGGGCATCAGGATACCATTCTCCGCTCTGACTATGTACTCCAAACCATTGAGGATGGCGGCGTGAAGCTGCAAAAGCTGGATGCAGAAACAGCTGATTGGATGCGCAGCCGCGCAGATGCTGTCATGGAACAATGGATTGCGGAAATGGGCGACGAAATCGAACTGGTATTGTGCAACAATGACGATATGGCGTTAGGGGCTGCGGATGCTCTGAAGCGAAAAAATTTCACAGCAGCAGTATTTGGAATAGATGGAACGCCGGCAGGGCTTGAGGCACTGGAGCAGAAAGTGCTTTGGGCAACGGTTGACTGCGGTGCAAAAGAACAGGGAAAAGCCGTCTTCGGTATTGCTTCTGCTTTGGGTATGGGCAAGGAATTGCCTGAAGATATAGAACTGAGTGATGGAAGATATGTTCGGGTTCCTGTACAGGCACGGATACATGAGTCCATAATCTGAACAGTTTTTTCGACAAAAAAAGAAAAAAATTATAGGTTTCGCCAAAAGAAAAAGAATAAATTCCATGTAGATATAAAAAAATCTCTATTTTTTGCCCGGTATAGATTTGATATAATGTTATTAACAACAGGGAGATTGTTGTGTTACATGTGTTTCGGTCTTGGACTGGACAAAATCTAAAGGAGGGTTTATACAATGAAAAAGAAATTTTTGGCGATGCTGATGGCATCCGTGATGGTGTTGGGCCTTGCAGCCTGCGGCGGCGGCTCCAGTGATGCTGCAACAGAAGGCGACGCAGCAAGCGGCGACCTGCCCACAGTCGGTGTATTGATCTACAAATACGACGATACATACATCTCTACCGTAAGAAATTCCCTGCAGGCAGCTTTGGAAGGCAAAGCAAATGTAGAGATGCAGGACGGTAAAGGCGACCAGGCTACACAGAACGACCAGCTGGACGTTATGATTTCCAAAGGCGTTGACGTACTGTGCGTAAACATGGTTGACGCGAAAGCTGCAAGCGGCGTTGTAGAAAAAGCATCCGCAGCAGGTATTCCTACTATCTTCTTCAACAGAGAACCCGATACAGAAGTAATCAAATCCTATGATAAAGCATGCTTTATCGGTACAAACGCAATTGACGCCGGTAAAATGCAGGGTGACATCATCAAAGATCTGTGGGATGCACATCCTGAATATGACCTGAACGGCGACGGCAAAGTACAGTATGTAATGTTCCAGGGCGAACCTGACAACCCCGAAGCAATCGCTCGTACACAGTACAGTGTTGAACAGGCAACTGCTAACGGTCTGACAATGGAACAGGTTGGCGAAACACAGGTATGTAACTGGGATACAGAAACAGCTCAGAAAGCAATGGAAGCTATGCTGGCTGCTAACGAAGGCAAAATCGAACTGGTTATCGCAAACAACGACGGTATGGCTATCGGTTGTGTAGCTGCTCTGTCCAACATTGGCTACAACACAGGTGCTGAAGGCGCTCCTTTCATCCCTGTAATCGGTGTTGACGCTACAGACGCTGCAAAAGACGCAATCGCAAAAGGCCAGATGAGCGCAACTGTTCTGCAGGATGGTGACGCAATGGGTAAAGCAATCGCAGCTGCAGCTTTGAACGCAGCAAGCGGCGCTGAATTCCTGGATGGCACAGAATATACCTACGATGACACAGGTATTGCAGTTCGTATCCCTTACGCTCCTTACACAGGAGAATAATCTCTGATTTTCAGTAATAGATAGGAACAATTGGTTCGCACAGTGGGGTTTTTCCTCACTGTGCGTTCTTATAAGAAAAGAAAGTCCGTGACTGAGAAACATTTGGAAGCACAGCAGCTTATGTTTTAAGAGAAAAAGCTGTCGTTGGGGAAGTTTTAACAAAGAGAAGTTGGCACAACAGACGATTAGGAAGTGTGGTGAAGGCAGTGAGCCAAGAAAAATATGTACTGGAAATGACAGATATCGAAAAGCAGTTCCCCGGGGTAAAAGCTCTGGATCACGCAATGCTCAAACTGCGTCCCGGTACTGTACATGCGCTGATGGGCGAAAACGGCGCAGGGAAATCAACATTGATGAATGCTCTTTTAAAAGAAAAAGTTGCGATCATGTCAGATAAACCCAATACGACAAGAAATAATATTGCCGGAATCTTGACATTAGAAGATGCTCAATATGTGTTTGTCGATACACCAGGTATTCATAAACCAAGACAACAGCTGGGGCGTGTATTGAATAAGAATGCTTATACCGCAATGGAAGATTGTGATGTGATTGGCTGGATCATTGATGGAACACAGAGTTTTGGTTCAGGAGATGAATTTATCTTAAATCGTATCGAACAGCTCAAAAAGCCGGTTATCTTAATCGTGAATAAGGTTGATATGGTCAAGAAGGAGAAACTGCTTGAAACACTTTTAGGATGGCAGGATCGTTATAATTTCGATCAAATTGTTCCAATTAGTGCTCTAAAAGAGAATAACTTAAATGAGTTACTGGATGTATTCCGTGAATATTTGCCAGAAGGTGGTATGTTGTATCCAAGTGAAATGAAAAGCGATCACGATATTAATTTTCAGATCTGTGAGATCATACGTGAAAAAATTCTTTTTAAGACGCGAGAAGAAATTCCTCATAGTGTAGCTGTCTTATTGGAAAACAAGGTTGAAGAAGAAAATAAAATATTTATGCAGGCAATGATCGTTGTCGACAGAGATTCACAAAAAGGGATTTTGATAGGTAAGCAGGGAAAGATGATTCGTTCAATTCGTTTGGCAGCACAAAAAGAACTGAAAGAAAAACTAAAGAAGAATGTAGAACTTGAGTTATATGTTCGTGTTGAAAAGAATTGGCGTAATCAGGAACAAAAAATCAAGGAATTTGGATTGGATGAGTTAAATGAAGCCAATGACTGAAGTTGAAGGAATCGTTTTATCTGTTCAGGACTATCGTGAAAGCGATGGAATTATTCGCCTTTTAACGCAGGATAAAATTCTTTCGATCCTGGCTAGAGGAATCCAGAAACAAACTTCAAAGAATCGAATGATCACGCAGGTGTTTTCACATGTGCGCTATACGATCGAGCAAAAAGAGAATGGGTTATCATTGTTGTATTATGGCAATGTCATTGACAGTCATTACAAGATCATGGAAGATTTAATGAAAAGTTCTATCTGCTTTGTTTTGGCAGAAGTCATCACGCGATTTCATGGTAATCCTACGATTTATATGTTGTTTGACAAGTGTTTAAAAGAATTTCAAAATGATGATGCCAAAGCGTATAACTATGCCTGTCTACTTTTAGCCCAAATAATTCAAAAAGAGGGAATTGCTCCATTTGTGGATGGCTGTATCTTATGTAAAAGAAAAGATCATTTAGAAACTTTGTCTGTAACCGATGGTGGTTTTTTATGTACCACATGCAATCATGATCGTATCTTACCTAGATCGAAACAGGAGATGATCCAGATTCGTTCTTTGTTTAAGGCAAATGAAAAGGATTTTACGCAGTTGAATGAAATGTTTGCGTTTAATTTGGATGATTTTATTTTCTGGGTGGAATGGTTAGAAAAATGTATACATTTTAATGTTTCAAGTTTGAAATTTTTGAAAAGTGTGCAAACACTTACATGATCGGATTTGCTTGTGTATGTATTAGTGAAGTGGTAAAATATGTCAGGACAAAGGAGGAATTAATAATGTCTACAACAGTAAATAAAAAAGATTTAGCAGCTAAATTGGTT
>NZ_CAJMDQ010000026.1 GCF_905212195.1 uncultured Anaerotignum sp.
AGGAATGATAAATTCTTCTGCGGATTTCTAAAACAAAGGAGTTGATATGTTTGGATATTACGAAGATTTCCATCAAACGTCCCGTTGCGATCATGATGGTTATGTTCATCATTATCATTCTGGGTGCCGTTTCCATTACAAAAATGGAAATGGAATTGACACCTGAAACGGAAATGTCTATGGTCATGATCATGACGACCTACGAAGACGCTGGGCCGGAAGAAGTAGAAAATCTGGTTACAGAAAAAATCGAAAGTGCCGTTGCCAATGTGGAAAATGTAGAATCCATTTCTTCCACATCATCAGAAGGCAGCTCTATGGTTTCCATTGAATTTAATTATGGAACCAATCTGGATACAGCCATTACAGACCTGCGTGATAAATTGAGCATGGTAGAAGCAACTTTGCCTGATGGCTGTGATTCTCCCAATATCATGAAAATGGATATGAATTCCATGCCTATTGCAACCATTGTTGTTTCCGGCGATGATATGACATCTGATGAATTGAAATCATTTGCAGAAGATGATGTCGAACCCCGTCTGGAACGTCAGGAAGGCGTTGCTTCTGTAGACATCATGGGTGGTACAGAGCAGGAAATCCTGATTGAGATTGATCCCGAACGATTGGAAGGTCTGGGACTGACCATGACTTCCATTGGGCAGACTCTTTCCGCGGAAAACAGCAACCAGTCCGGCGGCAGTATCACTTATGGCGAAAAGAGCATGACCATCAGTACAAAGTTGCAGATGGAAAGCATTGAAGACGTTAAAAATACACCCATTCAGATTGCAAATGGCACTGTTATGCGTCTGGGTGACATTGCTACCGTCACAGAAACACAGAAAGAAGTTACATCTATCAGCCGTTACAATGGGGAATCATGCGTCACACTTTCTGTTACACAGTCCAGTGATGGCAACACCGTAACTGCTGTTAACAATATTTTGGACGAAGTGGAGAAACTCAATGCGGAATACCCGGATATGACCATTGAAGTGGTAAGTGAATCCGGCAGTACCATTGAAGATTCCGTTATGAACGTTGTTTCCAATATTTTTACAGGTGCGATTCTTTCCGTTCTGGTTATGTTTGTTTTCCTGAAAAATATTGGTTTGACAGGCGTTATCGCCGTTTCCATGCCAATTTCCATCATTGGTACATTCGTATTTTTGTATTTCTCCGGCACCACACTGAATATGATCTCTCTGGGCGGTTTGTCCGTTGGTGTTGGTATGCTGGTAGATAACTCGGTCGTTATGCTGGAAAACATTTACCGTTATCGTACCACCCTTGGCTACGGTAAGGTAAAAGGAACATATCGTGCCGGCAGAGAAGTGCGGTCTTCCCTGATCGCATCTACATTGACAACCATTGTTGTATTCATTCCTTTCGTTTTCGTATCAGGTATGATGATGCAGATGATGACAGACTTGGCTCTTGCCATTGTATTCTCTCTGGCAATGTCTTTGATCTCTGCTATGACAGTGGTACCTATGCTGGCAGGGAACTATGTAAACAATGTACATCGAAATAAAGCACCGAAAAAACTGGACTTCATCAATAAGATGCTGAACATGTTCGATATCGGTATGAAAAAACTGAGCGATTTGTATGGCAGATTTTTGAGATGGGCCGTTTGGCACAAGAAAAGAACACTTTCCTGTGTGCTGCTGGTATTCCTCGCTTCCTTGTGCATGCTTCCATCCGTTGGTATGGAATTGATGCCATCCTCTGACGAAGGTACTTTCTCTGTAACTGTGAAAGCACCAAAGGGCAGCAATCTGGATACAGTGGATGCATTGTCCTTGCAGGTGGAAGAAATTCTGGAACAGATTCCTGAAATGGTATCTATGAGCGTTACTATGTCCGGTTCTTCCGGTTCCATTATGGGCAGTTCTGAAGAAAGTAGTATCAGCTGTGTATTGGTTGACAAAAACGAACGTGACCGCAGTACTGATGAAATTGTAGAAGAAGTACGTAATTCTGTGAAGAATATCGCTGGTGCAGAAATTAGCGTTTCCGCAAGCTCCAGTATGGGCTCTATGATGGGTGGCGGTGTATCTGTAGAAATCTATGGCGATGATATGGATAAACTGCAGGAAATCAGTGACCAGATTGCATCCCAGATGGAACAGGTTGAAGGTGTACGTCAGGTAAGCAGCTCTCTGGAAGATCAGGATACAGAAGTTGCGCTGAAAATTGATAAAGAACGTGCAAGACAGTATGGTCTGACAGGTTCTGACATCGCAAGTCAGGTAAGAAATACCGTTTCCGGCTTTACAGCAACCACACTGAAAGCAGATGGTACAGAAATGGATGTTCGTATTGTATTCCCTGATGAAAGCATGTCTACATTGAGTGACATCAATGACTTGTCTATTATGACAGGCGATGGAAAGGTGATTCCTTTGTCCTCCGTTGCTGAAATCACCATGGAAAATGTGCCGTCTTCCATTTCCAGAGATGACCAGAGCAGATATGTAACCATTTCCTGTGATGTATATGGTCGTGACAGCGGTAGTGTCGGCAACGATATTCAGGCAATCATCGACCAGATGACTGTACCTGATGGCTACAGTGTGAAACTGGGTGGTACCAATGAAATGATGAATGATACATTCTCCTCCCTGGGTCTGGTAATCGTTCTGGCGATTGTGCTGGTTTACATGGTTATGGCAGCACAGTTTGAATCCTTTGTAAATCCTTTTATCATTATGTTTACCATTCCTCTGGCATTTACAGGGGCGATCTTCCTGTTGTTTATTACAGGAGAACCTCTGAGCATGATGGCTTTGATCGGTTGTCTGGTGCTAGTAGGTATCGTTGTAAACAATGGTATTGTATTGATTGACTATATTGATATTTTGCGAAACAGAGATGGTTATTCTCTGGTAGATGCGATTTTGACTGCATGTCCTACCAGATTACGGCCTATTTTGATGACAGCATTGACGACAATTCTGGGCCAGTTCCCTATGATTTTCTCCAATGGTACTAACAGTGAAACACTGAAGGGCATGGGCCTTGTAATCGCCGGCGGTCTGGCGGCATCTACATTCTTGACATTGGTAGTCGTACCTTTGCTGTACATGATCTTAGACCGTTTTGTGCAGGCATTCCGCAATAAGATGAAATTTACCAAGAAGGCAAATCCTTATGAAATTGAACAGGAATGCTGCTAAAGAAAGGAGGTTTTTTATGAAGTATAAATTGGCGTTGCTGCTGACGTTAGCAATGATGATGCCAACTGCAACGACTGCTTTTGCAGCAGAAACCAGTACAGAAACTGCAGCAGAAAGTACTTCCGAAGAAGGCACAGCTACTACAGAAGAAAGCGGCGTTTGGCAGCTGACATATGAAGAAGCGCTGGAACTGGCAGAAGACAACAGCTCTGATCTGGATAATGTGGCAGAAAAGGCAGAATATTTGCAGGATTTGAAGGAAGATATCTGGGATATCACAGGTTCCTTCTCTGTTCCCACTGTCAGCTATCAGCAGTGGGTGGATGACGAGGTTTACAGCATCTATTCTCAGATTCAATCCATCAGCAGCAGTATGACACAGAATCGTTATACAGAAGAAATCACAAAACTGACATTGGAATCTACTGTAAAAAGTTACTTTACTTCTATCTTAAGTGACGAAAGTTCTCTGGAAGTTGCGAAAAAAGAGGCAGAGGTGAAGAAAACGCAGTATTTGCAGGGACAGACAAAAAACAAAATGGGGCTTATCAGTGATTATGATCTGCGTACACTGGAAACAGATTATAAGACAGCAGTGGACAATGTGGAAACACTGGAAAGAACCATTGAAGAAGAATATCGTTCCTTCAATCAGCTGTTGGGTATCAGCGATGATACAGAATATGAATTGGTATACGATATAGAATACACTCCCTATGAAATGGGGCAGAGCATGACACAGTATATCCAAAATAAGCTAAATACAGACTATACCATCAAACAGCTGGAACAGAATGTGGATGATGCTGAATTCAACAAAAACTACATGTCCATGTCCAGTACAAATTCTCAGTCTGCTTCCAACAAGTATTCCTATGAAGAAGCAAAAAGCACTTTGAAAACAGCCAAAGAAGATAAAGAACTGGCAATTCAGAATGCTTATAATGAGGTGCAGGAACTGGAAAATCAGTATGAAACAGCCCAGAGAAATCTGGAAACAGCAAAATCCAATCTGGAACTGGCAGAACTGAATTATTCATTGGGCAGAAATACAGCGTTGGATGTGACAAAAGCAGAATTGGATGTAGAAGAAGCAGAAAACACATTGGCGCAGATTGTATATTCCCACGATATGAAAGTTTATCAGTTGGAAAATACAGAATTGCTGTAAAATCAAACATAAAAGTGACTTTTCATAATTTGTGAGCTAGGATAAAAAATAGAGAAAGATATGTGATTTTCATTTAGAATTTCGCATATCTTTCTTTTTGTTTTTTTGGTAGAATAAAAAATAGAGTGGCAATCAAAAAAGAACAAATGGGGCAAAGGAGGGGAAGCCATGGCATACAGTGAACTGGTGAAAAATTTTAACCGCATCCGCGAGTATATGCGGGAGTTTTATGTCTATGGCTTTAAAAGCCGAGAAGAATATACGAGAAAAAGTGCGCGTTCCTATGATGATGAACGTAGGAGATTGGAAAGCTGGCTGGGAGATTATATGCGGTTCCGCCAGAACGCAGAGGGGAAGAATGTTTTTATCTCCATTGATAGTAGGGCTGTACAGCACAACCCTCTATATACAGCATGGAAAACAAAAAGTTTCACCGATGGAGATATTACACTGCATTTTATATTGATGGATATTTTTGCTTCCGCAGAGGATACTCTTTCCCTGACGGAAATCATGGACCAGATCGATACATACCTTTCTGTTTTTCAGGAGCCGAAAACTTTTGACGTTTCCACTGTACGAAAAAAGCTGAAAGAATATATTGCAGAAGGAATTGTATCAGGCGAGAAGCAAGGAAAAACCATGTATTATCGCTGGACCATGTCAAAGTATGATTTGGACGGAGATATTCTGGACTTTTTCTCCGAAGTTGCGCCTTGTGGGGTCATTGGCTCCTTTTTGCTGGACCAGACAAAGAAACAAAATGACCATTTTTCCTTTAAGCATCATTATATTACAGGCGCTGTGGACAGTGAAATTCTGTGTATTGTTTTTATGGCAATACGGGAAAAACGGAGCATTCTTCTGGAAACATGCAATCGACATAAGGAACGTTCTTCAGAATCCCATGTAGTTCCTCTTCGCGTCATGGTCAGTGTGCAAAGCGGCAGACAATACCTCATTGCATATTCTCCAAGATTCAGACGGATTTTGTCCTTTCGGACAGATCATATTGTATCTGTGAAAATGGGAGAAGTCAGTGAACGTTTTGACCACATGCGGCAGAAGCTGGAAGAAATGCAGAAAAATATGTGGGGTGTCAGCACACAAAGCAGATGGGGCAATCGCATGGAGCATGTGGAATTTACCATTCGCTATGGAAAAGGAGAACAGCACATTCCCAAAAGGCTGGAACGGGAAAAACGTTGTGGAACCGTGGAACATCTGGACGAAAATACATGCAGATTTACGGCAGATGTATATGATGCCAGTGAACTGATTCCATGGATTCGGACATTTATTTGCCGCATTACAGAAATTCATATTTCCAATGAAAAACTGGAAGAAAAGTTTCGGGAAGACATGCATGCAATGTATGCCCTTTATGGTTTGGAAGATGGTGATGAACATGATATTCAGTGAATTATACAGTATATATTACCAAACGATGGCGGCTATCCTGAAAGCGGCAACAGATCATCCGTTAGAGGCAAAAGAAATGCAGCGCATTGTAGAGAAAAATGCCTTTGGGGAAAGCATGCTGCATATTTTGCCTGCTATCGAGGAGCAAAGGTGGCAGCTCATTACACCAGATGGCAGAACACCTCTGCGCAATGAGCCTGCTATGCCGTTGACTCTTTTGGAGAAACGGTGGTTGAAAGCCATTGCCAATGACCCTCGCATGCAGTTGTTTGGCGATGATATTTTTGACTTTCCAGATGTGGAACCGCTATTTTTGCCAGAGGATATCCTTGTGTTTGACCGCTATGCAGATGGCGATGATTACACAGATGAAACATATATCCAGAATTTTCGCATCATTCTGGATGCCATTAAACAGCAGTATCCGTTGAAGATTACACTGCAAAACCGCAGAGGCAATCCATTGCAGATGAGCGTCATGCCCAAGTGTCTGGAATATTCGGAAAAGGACGATAAATTTCGATTGCTCGGTTCTTCTGACCGTTATGGAAGTACTATCAATTTGGGAAGAATCATAAGCTGCGAGAAATGTCAGGACGGGATGGCAAGAAATTTGACAGAAAAATCGGAACAACAGCGGAAAGTAGTTTTTGAACTCTTTGACCAAAGAAAGGCACTGGAAAGGGTGCTGCTTCATTTTGCCCATTGTGAAAAAGAGGCAGAAAAGCTGGATGATAAGCATTACCGTATTACGGTTGTTTATGACAAAGAGGATGAAACGGAGATGGTCATTCGTATCCTTTCTTTTGGGCCATTGATAAAAGTAACAGCGCCACAGCATTTTGTAAATTTAATAAAACAAAGATTGTTGAATCAAAAAAGTTGCGGACTTTGATGTTCGCAACTTTTTTTCCGTGATGAGATTGGAAATAACAGGTAGAATAAAGACACAAACAGAGAAACAAATCCAAAGGAGATACATATCAGTACAAGGAAATGATTCTCTGAATGAAAGGCGCATACAGCAAACCCAATGCAGACTGTTGACGAATCAACCCTTCAACAACGGCAGATGGAAATCTGCGAAATTTGCGCCTTGTAAAAATGAAAAAGACGCAGACAGCAATCGAACTGTAGAAGGCTAGAAACCTTCGGTGCAGGCAGATGTAGATCTGTAAAACTTGCGTCTTGTAAAAATGAATAAAGGCACCAACAGCAAATGATGGATTTTACTTTACATTCGATGGTTTCAGACCATTGGTGCGGGCTGGCCCCGCTTTATATGGTGCCTTGTGATAATAAAGAAAAGGAGGATCATGATGTTAAAATACATGAAACAGGAAGCCAATATGACCACAACAGAAAATGGCGCAGCTGCATATGTTTCTACAGGCTCTAAATGTCTGGATTTGTTTGCTACCATTGGAGCACTGCGTGGACAAAGTGAAAAAGAAATCATTGCACGTTTTGTGCAGGCGTATACAGAAGATGCGGATTTAGCCATGAAACTTCTTTTCTTTGCAAGAGATATTCGGGGCGGATTGGGTGAAAGAAAAGTGTTTCGGATAATTCTTGGCTGGCTGGCAAAAAATGAACCTGCATCTGTTCAGAAAAATCTGGCTTATGTAGTGGAATATGGACGCTTCGATGACCTGTTGGCATTGATGGACACTCCCTGTGAAAAAGAAATGCTGATTTATCTGCGGAAACAGTTTGAAGCGGATTTGAAAAATCTTGCAGAAGGAGAATCTGTTTCTCTCTTGGGGAAATGGCTGCCTTCTGTCAATGCATCCAATCAGGAAACCGTATATCTGGCTAAAAAGGTTGCCAGAGCTTTTGGCATGAACGACGCAGCTTACAGAAAAGCCTTGACAGCCCTTAGAGCCAAAATACATATCATTGAGAATCACTTGCGTGAAAAAGATTATACCTTCGATTATGAACAGCAGCCCTCTAAAGCGCTGTTCAAATACAAAATGGCTTTCTGGCGGAATGACAGAGAAAGATATCAAGCTTTTCTCTCCAAAGCAAGTACAGGAGATGCAAAGCTCCATGCAGATCATGTGGCACCCTATGAATTGGTAGAATCTTATTTGAATACAAGATGGAATAGCACTTTTTCGGAAGAAAAGGCATCGCTGAATGCGACATGGGCTGCTTTGCCAGATTTTGGCGGAGAAGAAAATGCCCTTGCTGTCATTGATACTTCCGGGTCTATGTATTGCGGTAGAAACCCCATTCCTGCGGCAGTGGCACTGTCCTTGGGACTTTACTTCGCAGAACGGAATAAAGGGGTTTTCCGCAATCATTTTATTGAGTTTTCTGAAAGACCGCAGCTGATTGAAATCAAAGGGGAAACCTTTGTTGACAAACTGCAATATCTAACAACATTCGAAGAAATTGCGGATACCAATCTGGAAGCAGTTTTTGATCTGATTCTGCGGGCAGCGGTGAAAAATCAGGTGCCGCAAGAAGAACTGCCTGAAAAACTGATTATTATTTCAGATATGGAATTTAATGCCTGTGTCAATAAGGCCTCTAAAACGGTTTTCAAAAATGCCAAGAGAAGATACAAGGAAAAAGGATACCGCTTGCCGGAAGTTGTCTTTTGGAATGTAGCCAGCAGAAACCGCCAGCAGCCCGTAACCAAAAATGAACAGGGAGTTGTATTGGTTTCCGGCGCGACACCAAGGATATTTTCTATGGTAGCAGGGGGGAATCTCTCACCTTATACATTTATGATGGAAGTGCTGCAGAGTGAGCGTTATGCACCCATTGCAGCATAGCTTCAAAAGGAGGGAAGCAGTATGTTAGAAATCAAAGGAAAGGTAAATACAGCTATTTGTTATACAAAAGTCATTGAGGATGTTGCCATTGAACAGATTCGCCGGATGTGCGACTATGGTCTGACCGAAGGCAGCAAAATCAGAATTATGCCTGATGTCCACGCAGGAAAGGGCTGCACCGTTGGTACAACCATGACAGTCAAAGATAAGGCCTGCCCCAATATTGTAGGGGTAGATATTGGATGTGGGATGTATACCGTAAAACTAGAGGAAAAAGAAGTGGATTTTGTGAAACTGGATGAAGCCTGTCATTATATTCCTTCTGGCAGAAACGTGTGGGAAGGCAGAATGGAACGGTTTGATCTGACAAAACTGCGTTGTTATCGCTCTTTGCGGGATGCCAAAAGGCTGGAACGGTCTCTGGGAACGTTGGGGGGCGGAAACCATTTTATTGAGGTTGATCAGGCAGCAGATGGAACTTGCTATCTGGTGATTCATTCCGGCAGCCGTAATCTGGGAAAACAGGTGGCTGAGGTATATCAGCAGCTGGCTGTTGATCTGCATATGGGAAAAGAGGATTATTTCCGCCAAAGAGAGGAAATCATTCGTACATACAAGGCAGAAGGCAGACGAGCAGAGATTCAGGATGCTTTGAAAGAACTGAAGAACAATTATGAAACACAGGAACTTTTGGTTCCAGAGGATATTTGCTGGCTCTATGGAACATTCCTTGAGGATTATTTGTATGACGTAGAAATCTGTCAGCGTTTTGCAAAACGAAACAGGGAAAGAATGGCAGAAATCATTTTGGAAAGAACAGGCATGACTGCTGTGGAATCTTTCCATACCATTCATAACTATATTGATGTGGATGAAATGATTCTTCGCAAAGGCGCCATTGCGGCTCATGCTGGAGAAAAGGTTCTCATTCCCATCAACATGCGGGATGGTTCTATCATTGCAGTGGGGAAAGGAAATCCGGAATGGAATGATTCTGCACCCCATGGAGCAGGGCGTGTCATGTCCAGAGCAAAAGCAAGGGAAACTCTCAATATGGAATCTTACAAAGAAGCTATGGCAGGGATTTACACAACTTCTGTTAACGAGGACACACTGGATGAAGCGCCTATGGCGTATAAATCATTGGAAGATATTCTGGATGTCATTGGCGAAACAGTGGAAGTCATGGATGTGATGAAACCCATTTATAATTTCAAAGCATCTAATGAAGACGCACCTTGGATGAAAAAGAAGGAGGAAACCGATGGAACAGACGATTGTCAGAAAACTCCGTGAAATTGAGCAAAATGAGCATGTTCGCATCCTTCTTGCAGTGGAATCCGGCAGCCGCGCATGGGGATTTCCTTCTACTGATAGTGACTATGATGTGAGGTTCATTTATATTCGCCAAAAAGAAGACTATCTGCGTTTGGAAAAAACAAGGGATGTAATTGAATTACCATTGGATGACGTTCTGGATATCAATGGATGGGATTTGCAGAAAACACTGCGGCTTTTCCGGAAATCGAATCCTACGCTGTTTGAATGGTTTTCTTCACCCATTGTATATATGGAAACACCTTTTGCAGAAACGTTCAGAGTCATGATGGGAAATTACTTTTCAACAAAGAAAAGTCTTTATCATTACATCCACATGGCAGAGAAAAACAGACGAGAGTATTTGGAAGGAGACATGGTTAAAGTCAAAAAATATTTTTATGTACTCAGACCTGTATTGGCATGTCGATGGATTCTGGAGAAGAAAACACCGCCTCCCATGCTTTTTTCAGAACTGATGGAGGCAGAACTTCCAGATACATTGCGGGCAGATGTGAACAGGCTTCTGGATTTAAAACAAAATTCACCAGAAGTCAAAATGACTGCGAAAGTGGACACGATTAATACATATCTGGAAGATTCCGTTGCGGATATCCAAAATATTCTAAAATCTTTGGAAGAAACCAAACTGGCGGACTGGCAGGAATTGGATGATCTGTTTTTGCAGCAATTGCAGATTATGTAGTAAATCGGCACAAGAAGTATTTTCTGTGCCGGTTTTTTATATGTTCTTGACAAATGACAAAAATTCAGCTAAGATATGTCGTAAGCGACGGATTAGGAGGTCATGATATGGATATCATTGAATTTAAGATTCTGAACACAGCCATTGAAAGAGTGCTGAATCAGGAGTTAGCGGAACTGGATATTACATATATGCAGGCATATGTGATTGGTTATTTGAACATGAACCGTACACAGGAGATATGCCAGAAAAACATTGAACATAGTTTGGGGCTGACACATCCAACGGTAAGCAGTATTTTGAATCGTCTGGAAGAGAAAAAACTGATTATGACAGAACCTTTGGAAAGTGACAGACGTTATAAAAAAATTGTTCTTACAGATAAGAGTTCAGCAATGACAACTGCTATTCAGGAGAAAATCGGCAAAATTACAGAACGTATCTTTGCAGGGCTGTCTATGGATGAAATCGAATCTCTTTCCGGCGTGATCAAAAAATTGACCAAAAACATCAAATAAAAAATTTTACATTAATAGGTCGTAAGCGACTTAAAAAGGAGGAATATTTATGAAATATTTGGTTACAGGTGCAGACGGCAAACTGGCAGGCAGAGTGGCAAACAATATGTTAGAAGCAGTTGCAGGAACAGATTTGATTTTTACATGTCCGAACCTTGCCAGAGTGCCTATGGAAAAGAAAACAGCTTGGGAGGAAAAAGGAGTAACTGTAAAAGAAGCCAATTATGATGATGTGGAACAAATGACAAAAGCTTTTGAGGGAGCAGACAGATTGTTCTTTATTTCCAGCATTATCAATGGACCCAAACGAGTGGAACAGCATAGAAAAGTCATTGAGGCATGCAAAAAAGCCGGTGTGAAACATATTACTTATACATCCTTTTTTGGCGCAGATAGAGAAGGCTATAACCAGTATGTGCTGCCAGATCATAGAGCCACAGAGAAAATGCTCAAAGAAAGTGGCATTGAACACAATATTATGAGAAATAATCTTTATATGGAAAATTATTTGACCACTTCTGTTATGCTGGCAATGCTGAGTGGAAACGTATGGGGGACTACCGCTGGAGAAGGAAAGGTCACAAGCATTGCAAAAGACGACAGTGCAAGATGCGGTGCGGCTCTGCTTCTTGGAAAAGGCGAACCCAATCGAGCATATGACCTGACTAGTACCATTCCCTTAAGTCAGAGAGAAATTTGTAATATGATTGCAGAAAAATCAGGCATTCCTTTTGAATATAAGCCAATGACAGAAGAAGAATTCAGAGCATATCTGGAAGCACTGCATATTCCCAGAACAACAGACGGGGATTTTTCTCAGGCGCCGGTTCCTTTTTGCAGTAACGATATGATCACCAATGAAGCAGGTATTTCCGAAGGACAGATGGGCGTTGTTACCCATGATGTGGAACTTCTGACAGGCAGAAAACCTCTGGAAGTTTATGATTTGCTGGATCAGTATAGTTATGTATGGAAAAACAAAGTGCGTCATTGGAAAGATTTGGTTTAAAAAATATTTTTTTGGACAAATAGGTCGTAAGCGACGGAAAGGAGGACGTGATGCAGAATCAGGAAGTGTTGCAGAATCCACTGGCAGTGGATTCTGTATGGAAATTACTAGGCAAATATGCCATTCCGTGTGTCATTTCCCTATTGGTGAATTCCCTTTATAACATGGTCGACCAGATTTTTATCGGGCAGGGCGTAGGGTATCTTGGAAATGGCGCAACAAATATCATATATCCGCTGACAGTGATTGTACTGTCCATCGCATTGATGCTGGGCGATGGCGGTGCATCTTTTTTAAGTCTTCGCCTTGGAGAAGGGAAAAAAGAAGAAGGGGCAAAAGGGATTGGCAGTATCATCACATTTTCCATTGTGGTGGGGGTTATCATTGCTGTTCTGATGGCTATTTTTCTGGAGGATCTTGTTTATCTGTTTGGCTGCACAGAAACCCTTTATCCCTATGCTATGGATTACGGCAGGATTATTATCATCGGTTTGCCTTTCGTTTTGGTTGGAACGGTTTTTACTGCCATTGAACGCGCAGATGGCAGTCCACAGTATTCCATGGTTTCATTGTTGGTTGGCGCAGTGACCAATACCATTTTAGACCCGATTTTCATTTTTGTTTTTCAGTGGGGTGTCAAAGGTGCGGCATTGGCAACAATCATCGGGCAGATTTTTACTTTTTTGATGGGGCTGAACTATATCAGACGGTTCCGTTCTATTCATCTCAAAAAATCGGATTATAAGATTCATTTTCATTCCTGTAAAAAAGTAATGGGATTGGGTATTTCCAGTTTTATTACGCAAATGTCTATTGTCATTGTGATGGCTGTCATCAATAACCTGCTTACAAAATATGGCGCTCTTTCGGAATATGGTTCTGAAATTCCCATAGCCGTTGTAGGCATCGTCATCAAAGTCAATCAGCTGGTTATTGCAGCAACAGTCGGGATTGCTTCCGGTGCACAGCCCATTATTGGATTTAACTATGGCGCAGGCAATATCAAACGGGTGAAACAGACATTCCGATGTGTTGTGATTGTGGCAGAAATACTGGCAGTGATTGCTTTTGCGGCATATCAGCTTGTACCCGTTCAGATTATTTCCATTTTTGGTAAGGAAAGTGGATTGTATAACCAGTTTGCGGAATTGTGCTTCCGTATATTTTTGCTGGCAACTATTTTCAATGGTTTTCAGACAGTAGCAGCGTTGTTCATGCAGTCCATTGGAAGAGCAGTGAAATCTGCGGTTATTTCTTTGTCCAGACAGATTATGTTTTTGCTGCCGGCAGAATTGATTCTTAGCAGTATTCTTGGAATTTTAGGTGTGTTGTGGGCAGGACCCGTCGCCGATATCCTTGCTTTTATACTGGCAGTAGCGATTGTAGGCAGAGAATTGAAAATATTAGAGAAAGAGGTGTAACCATATGCAGTACAAGATTATTACCATCAGCAGAGAATTGGGAAGCGGAGGAAGAATCATTGGAAAAAAGGTGGCGGATCAGTTAGGTTATCATTTTTATGACCGTGAAATTATCGATCAGACCGCAAAAATTTCCGGCTTTTCCAAGGAGCAGATACTCCATTCAGAAGAAAAAATCACAAATAGTTTTCTGTACAATGTTGCAATGGGAACAGGTTACGGATTAGGCGTTTTAAGTGGAAACGGTAAAGAATCCCTGCCATTAAATGCGCAGATATATTTGGCACAGCGTCAGGCGATCCAAACATTAGCCAAGAAGGGTCCGTGCGTCATTGTTGGCAGATGTGCAGACTATATCCTGAAAGACGAACCGGGAGTACTCAGCTGCTTTGTCTATGCGGAATTGCAAAAGCGCGTCAACAGAGCAGTCAATGAATATGGCATGGACGCAGAAAATGCAGAAAAACAGATTTTGCAGACAGATAAATCAAGGGCTGTATACTATAATGCGGTAACTGATCAGAAATGGGGAGATTACAGCAATTATGACTTAATGATAAACAGTGAAAAAGTCGGCATCGATATGGCTGCCAAATTGATTGCGTTTCTGGCAATCGGCAGCAATCAGGATACATGATGACTAAGAAAATTTTGGAAAACAAGAAATCTGGTGAAGTAATTCAAATACGAAATGAATGAGAATCAAAAAATAATCGCAAATTTAGGGATTATGCATCATACCATTCGAAAATTTGCAGATACAAAATTTATGGAAATACAGAATGAATTGTCGGGCATGTATGTTTTTGTTTTATTGTATTTAGCAAAGCAGGAACAGGCGCACAAAAAAGTCTTTCAAAAAGATCTGGAACAGGAATTTCAAATTTCCAAAGCCACTGTGTCACGCATGCTTTCCAGAATGGAGAAAAAGAATCTTGTAAAAAGAAAGGGCAATGCGGAAGATGCACGGTTTAAATGGATTATTATGACAGCGTATTCCAGAAAAATGATTCCTGACCTCAAAAAGGCAGAAGAACAGTTGGAGTGTACCGTTCTGGATGGGTTTTCAAAAAAGGACAAAGATGTACTGCTAAGCTGTATCGCAAAAATGGAGCATAATCTCTTGAAATCTAATAAATAAAGGAGTGTAACTATGCTGAAATCGTTATTGAAAAGCGTAAGACAGTATAAAACTGCATCCTTGCTTACGCCGATACTGGTTGCAGCTGAAGTCGTTTTGGAATGCCTGCTGCCATTTATCATGGCAGAGTTAATCGATGAAATGACAGGGGCTTCCATGACGCCTATTATCAAATATGGCAGTGTACTGATCATCATGGCTATATTGTCATTGATTTTTGGGGTATTGTCCGGGAAGACAGCGGCGACAGCTTCCTGTGGGTTTGCAAGGAACTTAAGACAGGATATGTATTTTAGAATACAGGAATTTTCTTTTGCGGATATCGATCAGTTTTCGACATCCTCTCTTGTCACAAGAATGACGACGGACGTAACAAATATACAAAATGCCTACCAAATGAGTATACGAATTGCGGTCAGAACACCTTTGATGCTGATCTTTTCGATTATCATGAGCATGAACATCAATGTCCGCATGGCAGTGATTTTTGTAATCATGTTTCCCATTCTTGGGGCAGTATTGCTGGGAATTTCCATGTATGTATATCCAATCTTCAAACGAATTTTTAAGAAATATGACGCAATGAACAATTCTGTGCAGGAAAATATTGCCGGAATCCGCGTTGTCAAATCCTTTGTGCGTGAGGATTATGAAAAAAGAAAATTTGAGCATGCTTCGGAAGAAGTGCGGAAGGACTTTACCAGAGCAGAAAAAATTCTGGCTCTGAACAATCCTTTTATGATGTTTTGTATTTATGTTGCCATGCTTCTGGTCAGCTATTTTGGGGCAAATATTATCATAAATACGGTTTCTGTAGACTTAACAACGGGCGAGTTATCCTCTCTCATCAGTTATGGCATCCAGATTCTGGCGTCCATGATGATGCTGTCTATGGTATTTGTTATGACTTCCATGGCGACGGAATCAGCAAACCGTGTTGTGGAAGTGATTGAACATGAAAGTGTTCTGGATAAGAACCCTGAAGGCATCCAAGAAGTGAAAAATGGCAGTATATCTTTCCAGAATGTAAATTTCAAATATTCAGAAAAAAGCGAAAAGAATGCCTTGAGTGATATCAATATTGATATCAAAGCAGGGGAAACTGTAGGAATTATCGGCGGAACCGGCTCCGGGAAGACAACACTTATCCAGCTCATTTCAAGGCTTTACGATGTAACAGAAGGTGCCATTCTGGTTGGCGGAGAAGACGTAAGATCCTATGACCTTACAGCGCTGAGAAATGAAGTGGCAGTGGTCCTTCAGAAGAATGTCCTATTTTCTGGAACCATCAAAGAAAATTTGAGATGGGGAAATGCAGAGGCATCTGACGAAGAATTGGTTCGTGTATGTAAGCTGGCGCAGGCAGACAGCTTTATCCAGCGTTTCCCGGATAAGTATGATACTTATATTGAGCAGGGCGGAACCAATGTTTCCGGTGGACAGAAACAGCGTTTGTGCATCGCAAGAGCACTTTTGAAGAAACCAAAGATTTTGATTCTGGACGATTCCACATCGGCAGTGGATACCAAAACCGATGCTCTGATTCGCAACGCCATGTACAAAGAAATACCGGAAACAACGAAAATCATCATTGCACAGCGTGTATCATCGGTACAGGATGCGGATAAAATTCTGGTGATGGAAGGCGGCAGGATTGCAGAGCAGGGAACTCACGAAGAACTGCTGCGTCTGAATGGCATTTATCGTGAAGTATATGATTCACAAACAAGGAATAGGGGGGATGAATGATATGCGTGAAATAGAAAAACATGCCGGACGCGGAAATACATTTTTCAGACTAACGGCCTATTTAATGAAACATTATAAACTGGAACTCATTGTGGTAATGATTTGCATTGTCATCAGCTCCTGCGCTTCTGTTGTTGCGACGGTGTTCCTGCAAAGGCTTATTGATGAATGCATCACACCAGGTATCACACTGGGAATGGGTGCTGTATGGTCACAGCTTGTTTCCATCCTTACAACCATGGCGGTGGTTTACATTTTAGGTGTCATTGCGGCATTTACCTATACACGTATTATGGCAATCGTCACGCAGGGAACATTGAAGCATATGCGTAATGATATGTTTTCAAATATGCAGACACTACCGATTCAATATTTTGATACAAATTCCCACGGGGATATTATGAGTACATATACCAATGATACAGATGCCATCAGACAGCTGATTGGTCAGAGTATGCCTATGCTTTTGCAGTCTTTTCTGACGGTATTGGCTATGTTTGTCATGATGCTTTGTTACAGCGTTTGGCTGACACTTGCAGTATGTGTATTTCTTGTATTTATGCTCTTTATGACTCAGAAAGTAGGGGGCGCAAGTTCTCGTTTCATGATGGCACAGCAGGAATCTTTGGCAAAAGAAGAAGGCTTTGTGGAGGAAATGCTCAATGGGCAGAAGGTCATACAGGTGTTTTGCCATGAAGAAGAAAGCAAGAGTGATTTTGTAAAAATCAATGACCAACTTTTTTCCGACAGTGAAAAGGCATTTCAATTTGGGAATATCTTGATGCCAATTCTGAACAATGTAGGAAATCTGATGTACGTGTCTTTGGCAATCATTGGCGGTTTGCTTCTGCATTTTCAGGTGGACAATCTGTCTTTGGTTGGCATTGGAACCATTTCTGTGGGTATTATTATTTCCTTTTTGGGTATGGCAAGACAGCTTTCTCAAACAATCGGACAGGCATCCATGCAGGTTTCTCTCATTGCCATGGGGCTTGCCGGCGCGAAACGTGTTTTTCAGTTAATGGATGAAAAATCGGAAACAGACCAGGGCTATGTGACATTGGTCAAAGGGGAAATAGACGAAAAGGGAAAAATTACAGAAACAGACGAAATGACAGGTACATGGTTCTGGAAGCAGCCTGACAAGGAAAGTGGTCAGGTAATTTATCGGGAATTGACTGGCGATATCCGTCTGGAGCATGTGGACTTTGGGTATGAACCCAGAAAGCTTGTTCTTCGAAATATATCCCTGTTTGCGAAACCGGGTCAAAAGATTGCTTTCGTTGGTGCAACTGGTGCCGGAAAAACAACCATCACCAACTTGATTAATCGGTTTTATGATATTGCAAATGGGAAAATTTATTATGACGGCATCGATATTTCGAAAATCCGAAAGCCTGATTTACGGAAGTCCCTGGGTATTGTATTGCAGGATGTGAACTTGTTTACCGGAACCGTGATGGACAATATTCGATATGGTAAATTAGATGCTACCGACGAAGAATGTATCGCGGCTGCGAAACTGGCGAATGCAGATGATTTTATCAGAAGATTGCCGCAGGGCTATCAGACAGTCCTGACAGGGAATGGTTCCAGCCTTTCCCAAGGACAGCGGCAGCTGATTTCCATTGCTCGTGCCGCAGTGGCAGACCCACCTGTCATGATTCTTGACGAAGCCACATCTTCCATTGATACACGTACAGAGGCATTGGTACAGGATGGTATGGATAATCTGATGAAAGGACGAAATGTTTTTGTCATTGCCCATCGGTTATCAACCATTCGGAACAGTCAGGCCATTATGGTGCTGGACCACGGCAGAATCATTGAGCGTGGCAGTCATGAGGAATTGATTGCGCAGAAAGGCACTTATTATCAATTGTATACAGGTGCATTTGAACTGGAGTGATATGCATTTTAGATAATTTTATGAAAAGTAAAGCAACTTTAGCAGCGAGATGATATTTCGCTGCTTTTTTTCTTTGTAGAGATATGAGCAGTATCATAGATTTCGAAAGAAATTCTTACAAAACGAAGGCTTTCCTATTCTTTATTCCTTTCTATGATATGATAAATATATAGATGTATTTTTCAAAATACATGAGGCGTTGTTTGGACAATTGGGAAAGAGGGATGACTATGAAAAAGCTGGAATGCAGTATTGGGAAAAAATTAGCCGTGCCGCTTCTTTGTTTTGCGTTTCTTTTGCCAGCAGGTGAGTGTGCATTGGGGGCAGAACTGCCCAAATGGATAGAAAACAAGGCTGATGTAGGTATTTATCAAACAGAATTATCAGATTTTTATGAAATTTCTTTTTTGAATTTAGATACAAATTGCGAGGAGAGCACTTATGAAAGAGATGTAAAAAATGGTATCCGTCTGCTGATGATTAACGGAGGATTTGTACCGGAACCAGAAACCGTGCTGCAAGATGGCGTTGTGTATGCCCCTTTGGAAAAAATCGCGGAGCCTCTGGGCATTACCTGTGATCTGACGGATGAATCTGGAAATTATCTGACATTGAAGAAGGGGGACACCACCCTTGTTTTTCCAAGATACAATGAAAGTACCGTGCTGCTAAATGGTCATGAAATGGCTGCATCTTATTACTTGTGTGATTACGATTATTTATATGTTCCGCTGCGCTTTGTTGCGGAGACATTCGGTGGAAAGGTACAGTATGTGGATGACTATGAGAAAACTTATTGTCATGAAGATGATTCGGAATCTCCTAATTGGGTAAAAGTCAGTGTCATTGCCATTGAAATGCCGGATGAAACAACCCCCCAATATGTTTCCAAAGATGGTCTGGAAAAAATCACTGATGTTTCTGTTCAGCATCAGAAGGATTTGATTGCTGCAAAAGAAGAATCAAATCAGGAAATTGAGCAGAAGTTTTACTATGATGCTTCGGCAATAACCTATACCGGAAAAAAACTTGGCAGATTTTATGTATATGAGTTAAAAGGGTTTGAAAATTTCCCAATCTATTTCAATGAATATACAGGAGAAATTTATAGCGAATCAGCGGGTCTGGCATTTGCAGGCTTGCATAAAGGATTCATCAATATTGGTTTTATGCTTTCATAATGGATGAAGTGGGGGAGGAACGATGAAAAGACCCAGCATTTTTCTGGCGACTGCCTGTGCTTTGTGTGTGGTATGGGTGCTTTGCAAAGGAATGTGGACAGATACACGAACTGTTGAGATAGAGGGAGAAGCCGTTCCATATATTTGTCAGAATGAAAAAGTGTATGTTTATCTGAAAGATTTGCTGGATTTTGGATTTTTTGCGGATGCTGCAGAAAGTCTTACACTGGAAACCAGATCAGGCGTGGTATCAGAAATCGTTTTGTGGCAGGAGGATATTTATCCAAATGAAGATAAAAAAATAGGCGACTTTCCACATGTGCAGGACGGATGGAAATATGAAACATATATCAATGGTCTGCAGATTGGCACTTATGTCTGCCAGGAAGAATTGCTGGTTGATGCGGAAGAGTTGATTGGACAGCCTGTTTCATTCAAAGAAGATGCATCCATGTCGGAGAAAACCATTTTACATGACCAGAATGGAAATGAGGAAGTTTTGCCAGAAAATTTGGAACAGATTACAAAAACCAGCAGAAATTCTATCCATGGTAATCCGGAAGCCCCCAATCGTTTTTCATTTGAAAACTGTTCCCAGTATCTGATGCGCGCAGAGAAAAATACAGCGCATAAGCTGGGGATAGACGTGCTGCAGAAAGGGGATATTCTGAAAACGAAAAAGGGCTCTTTCCCTTTGGAAGGAGTGAAAGCAGGGGAATGTGCAGGGGTTTCCGTTCTGACCATTCAGGAAGAGTACACGGAACTTTCTGCTGTTCTGAAGGAGTTAGGCATTTCCTATTCTTTCAACAATGGAAAGCTGGAGTTACGAGGAAAAGGAAATGGGAAAACCATCAATCAGAAAAATACCGACGCCATAGGCACCATTCCCCAATATCCATATCGTATCTTTGCCATGACATCAGAACTTTCTAGCGGTGAAAAGCTGAATTGTCTGTATGATGGTGAGAAGCTTTTTGCCGCAAACAATGATTTGGAACAGACCGATATCTGGAAAGAATGTGGATATACTTATGAAAATGGCAATTGGACTCCATTGAAATAAAGGTGTTGTTGTTAAAAAAGACAAGTTTCTGTGACAGTTTTGTCTATATAAAATTTACAAGAATCTTATCACGAAATAGAAGGAAATAAAATGTTTTTGACAAAAAAACATTAATCTTTGTGAAAAACACAAATTTGTAAAGATTTCCATTTGACACACAAAATAAAGTATGCTAGTATCAACTCGTGGATTATATGACTGACGGAATCGTGGATCTAACCACATGGAGTATAATCGTTACCACAAGCCGACCGTCTGGGCAGGAAAAGCCCGGGCGTGCGGCTTTTTCTATTTCAAAAAATTGGATAGAAAGAGGTGATGATATGCAGCAAGGCAGAATCCATTCCATTGAGTCCATGGGACTGGTGGATGGACCTGGAATCCGTACCGTTCTTTTTCTGCAGGGGTGCCATTTGCGGTGCCGCTACTGCCATAATCCTGATACATGGCAGCTTTCCGGCGGAAAAGAAATGGATGTAGGTCAAATTATGAAGATGCTGAAACGTTATCGTCCCTATTACGGCAATACAGGTGGTGTCACCTGTTCCGGTGGGGAACCTTTGTTGCAGGCGGATTTTGTAACAGAATTGTTCAAGGCCTGCAAAGCCGAGAATATTTCCACCTGTCTGGATACGGCAGGTTATGGAAATGGCTCTTATGATGCATTGCTGGATTACACAGATCTGGTGATCTTTGATATCAAGCATGTGATATCGGAGAAATACCGCAGACTGACAGGAGGAGATTTTTCCATTGCAAAAGCGTTCTTGGAAGCGATCATCGCAAAGAATATTCCTCTTTGGATCAGGCATGTGGTGGTGCCAGACTTAACTGATGGGGAAGCACATATTCGGCAATTGGGAGAAATGATTCGGACAATTCCTAATGTGCAGAAAGTGGAACTATTGCCTTATCATACCATGGGCGTGGAAAAATACCATGCTTTAGGCATTCCTTATTCTCTGGAAGGCGTTCCGCCTATGGAACAGAAAAAATTACAGTATCTTCAAAATTTGCTGACGGAAATGATTGCATAACATGTGGTTAGAAAGGATGACGCAGAAATGAATACAATGGCTTGGCAGGGTTTTCAGACAGGTAAATGGACAAAAGAAATTGATGTCAGAAACTTTATTCAGAAAAACTATACCCTTTACGAAGGTGATGACACTTTCCTGGAAGGGGTTACAGATAGAACACAGAAAGTATGGGATAAATGCCATGAACTGATTTTGGAAGAAATGAAAAAAGGCATTCTGGATGTGGAAACCAATATCGTATCCGGTATTGATAATTTTGCACCGGGATATATTGACAAAGAAAATGAAGTGATTGTGGGCTTGCAGACAGATGCGCCCCTGAAACGGATTGTCAATCTTTATGGCGGTATGAAGATGGCAAAAAGCGCCTTGGAACAGTATGGCTATGAACTGAATCCACAGCTGGAAAAAGACTTCCATGCCTATCGGAAAACCCATAATGAAGGCGTATTTGACGCATACCCGAAGAGAACAAAAGTAGCAAGACATGTAGGCCTTTTGACTGGTCTGCCGGATGCTTATGGCCGTGGTCGTGTCATTGGGGATTACAGAAGGGTTGCTCTCTATGGCGTGGATTTCCTCATTGGTGAAAAAGAAAAGGAACAGGACATGTTTGATGGCCCTATGACAGATGAAAGAATCCGCTTGAGAGAAGAAATCAGCATGCAGATTCAGGCACTGAAAGAAATGAAATCTATGGCCATGAAATATAGTGTGGATATTAGTGAACCTGCGAAAAATGCCAGAGAAGCTGTACAGTTTCTGTATATGGCATATCTGGCAGGGGTAAAAGAAAACAATGGCGCGGCGATTTCTCTGGGACGTACATCCACATTCCTTGATATTTATATTGAAAGAGATTTGAAAAACGGTGTTATCACAGAAAAAGAAGCGCAGGAATTGATTGACCAGTTCATCATTAAATTAAGACTGGTACGTCATTTGAGAACACCGGAATATAATGAACTGTTTGGTGGAGATCCCACATGGGTGACAGAAGCCATTGGCGGTGTCAGCATCAACGGCAGACCGCTGGTTACAAAAAATTCCTTCCGTTATCTGCATACACTGACCAATCTGGGAACAGCACCGGAACCCAATATGACAGTACTGTGGAGCAGAGATCTGCCGGAAGAATTCAAGAAATACTGCGCAAAAATGAGTATTCAGACAGATTCTATTCAGTATGAAAACGATGATGTCATGCGTCCGCTTTATGGCGATGATTATGCCATCTCCTGCTGTGTATCCGCTATGCGCGTGGGCAAACAGATGCAGTTCTTCGGGGCAAGAGCAAATCTGGCAAAATCCCTGCTGATGGCGTTGAATGCCGGTGTGGATGAATTGCAGAAAGTGCCTGTGGTGCCCGGCATTGAACCATTGAAAAATGAAGTTTTAGATTTTGATGAAGTTTGGGAGCGTTACAAAAAGGTGCTGGACTATGTCGCAGAGCTTTATGTGGATACCATCAATATCATCCACTACATGCACGATAAATATGCCTATGAAGCAAGCCAGATGGCACTTCATGATGGCAATGTGGAACGACTGACCGCCTTTGGTATGGCAGGGATTTCCGTTGTGGCAGACTCTCTTTCTGCCATTAAGTTTGCCAAAGTAACACCTGTGCGGGATGAAAATGGCGTGACTGTAGATTTTAATGTAGAAGGGGATTTCCCAAAATATGGCAATGACGACGACCGTGTGGATGAACTGGCAGTGGAAGTGGCAACCTATTTCTCCAATGCATTGAAGAAACATCCCATTTACCGCAATGCAAAACATACATTGTCTGCTTTGACCATTACCAGCAATGTCATGTACGGCAAAAAGACAGGTACAACGCCTGATGGCAGAAAACATGGAGAACCTTTGGCTCCCGGTGCAAACCCCATGCATGGCAGAGACGAAAACGGTGCACTGGCTTCTTTGAATTCTGTTGCAAAAATCCCTTATCGAAATGTATGTCAGGATGGTGTTTCCAATACATTCTCCATTGTTCCTGATGCATTGGGAAAAGATGAAGCGCAGCGTATTGAAAATCTGATTCATATTCTGGATGGTTATTTCTATCAGGGCGCACATCATTTGAATGTCAATGTTATGAATAGAGAAATTCTTTTGGATGCCATGGAACATCCTGAAAAATATCCGACATTGACCATTCGTGTTTCTGGTTATGCCGTAAACTTTAATCGTTTGTCCAGAGACCAGCAGAGAGAAGTCATTATGCGTACCTTCCATGAAGCAGTATAAATATGAAAATAAAAAAGTCGAGCTCGTTTTAGAGTCTCGACTTTTTATTTTGTCACAAATTCCATTTGCTGTGAAAATAATGTAAAGATATATGATATTAATTTACATTTCTGTAAATAAGTGGTAGTATATCTCGTTGTTGATAGTAGGACATTATTAGACCAGGGTCCACTCTGCGCGGACAATATTTAGGTATGACATGATGCTATATAAAATAATTGTCTTTTAGAAGAGCAGAATGGAATCTGAAAAGGTTTCAAATTTTTCTGAGATATTCAGAAAATGGAGGGCTTGAAATGTATGATGCAGATTGAGGGGCGCATCATTTGTCTTGTGAAGCAAGTCGTTGCTGGCAAAGGTCAATGCATCTTTTTAACCAACGGCAGCTTGTTTCCTCTCTGGCAACGGCACCACCTAGGACTAAGTAATCACTAAAGTTGGGTTCTTCCGTAGGTGGAATTGCATCGAACTTCTGTATGATCCGTTTTAGTTTCTGTAATTTGGCTTGATGCAGAGCTAATTGGTGTTCCAATAGTTCAATGCGTTTTTCCGGTGGAAGACAACTGGAAAAGTATAATTGCAATCGAAATTCGTCTTTGGTATTTGGCTGCAATGGAAGTTTTTTGGATTCCCAATGCAGAAAATCGCTGCGTCCTTCCTCTGTAATGGAATATACTTTCTTTTCCAATACAGTGCCGGAGATTTCAACTTCATATTTGACCAGCCCTTTTTGTGTCAAAGACTTTAATTCGGGATAAATCTGGCTGTGTTTTGCGCGCCATGATCCCAGAAGGCTGTGTTCAATTGCTTTTGTCAATTCATAGCCCGTCATCTCTTGGCGGTTTAATAACCCAAGGATGGCATATTTTAACGTCCCCATATATTTCACTCCTTAATGTATTACTATGCCATGAAAACTAGATGTATTATATCACAAACAAAGAAACATTGCTAGAATTACATGTAAAAAAAAACATGAAATTTTGAACATGTAAATATTGACATGTTGCAAATGGAGTGATAATATGAGTGCGTGTTTGAAGAGTATCATCTTTACACGGAAACACCCTGGATTTTGAAGCGTAAAAGGAGTGTGATGTGGTTGGAAGAGGATTGTGATTGGAAAGTCCAAAATAGGCCGCTGGATTTAATGAAAATTGAAGTCTGGTGTGCCGAAAAAACTGAGGGGATACAGATGTATTTACCTCATGATGGTGATATGAAATCATAGAATGAAATTTTTGTAAACGCTCTTATGAAAAAAACGGCAAACAGGTGCATCAGCACAAGGATTTTGCCGCGTGACTAGAAAGAAGGGATGCGGCGGCAAAAATTCAAAAAAGAAAAAACACCAATGAAAGTATAGAAAAAAGATAACATCACAGCGGAAAAAAACAAAAAATGTTTGGTAATTCTATTGTTTGAATTGCCCTGCATGTTCTCAAAAGACATTGGGTATAATTTCCTACAAAATGAAATCATTTCTGCCGATTTCAGAGAAAAAGACGAAAATAAAAAAACATTTACATGGCCAGTAAGAAATTACTACAATATTTCTTGTGGACAAAAAAGGCAGTAATGAAAATAAAAGGAGGATAATTATGCCGCAGAATAAAAGAGAAAGTTTGATTTATACCGTGTTGATGTGTTTTGTAATGGTGTTTTGGATGAGCATGTATAATGTTACACTCCATATGGGCAGCCCGTCATTGGATGTGCTCAGGGAAGGCTGGCTTGGTTTTCCCATTGCCTACATATACGCTATGTGCTTTGACTGGTTTTTGGTTTCCAAACTGGCAAAAGGCTTTGCCTTCCGTTTCTTGGTAAAACCTGAAAGCAGCACACTGCGTAAGGTCATTTGCATTTCCTCTTGTATGGTAGTACCCATGGTCATTGTCATGAGTTTGTATGGCGGTTTGGAAATGTGCGTCAGAACGGGAGAATGGGGACAGCTTGGTATCATTTGGCTGACCAATATCCCTAAAAACTTTATCATGGCTTTGCCATTCCAGCTGCTCATTGCAGGGCCCATTGTTCGGAAAGTATTCCGCAGTGCTTTTCCTATAGGGAGTGTACAGTAATTGTAAAAAAGGAGTAATCATATGGGAAGTTTAGCAGAAGAACTGATGAACGAGCTGAACTGTGAAACGGCATTTACCATTCCTGTGTTTGGCGGGATACCGGTTCCGGAATCCGTGGTAGCTACATGGATCATCATGGCTTTTCTTGTAGTGGCTTCGCTTTACCTGACCAGAAATCTGCAAATCGTGCCAACAGGAAAACGTCAGGTTTTTGTGGAATCCTGTGTGACATTTTTACAGGATTTTTTCACGGGGATTTTTGGTGAACATGGCAAAAGATATGTGCCATATCTGGGAACGGTGCTTCTGTTCATAGGCTGTGCGAACCTCATCGGACTTTTTGGCATCAAACCGCCAACAAAAGATCTGAATGTGACAGCAGGACTTGCCATCATGAGCATTGTGCTCATTGAGTATGCAGGCATTCATCAGAAAGGTGTGAAAGGCTGGGTAAAAAGCTTTGCAGAACCTATGCCAATCATCACCCCCATTAATATTTTGGAAATCTTTATCAAGCCGCTGTCTCTTTGCATGCGACTTTTCGGGAATGTATTGGGTGCATTTGTTGTTATGGAATTGATTAAAATCATTGTACCAGCAGTCATTCCAGTGGCCTTCAGCCTGTACTTCGATATTTTCGATGGACTGATTCAGGCTTATGTATTTGTATTCTTGACCGCTTTGTTTATCAAAGAAGCCATAGAGTAATAAAAAGAAGAAATTAGGATATTCAAGGAGGAAATAAAAATGACAACTTTAATTGCGATTGGTGCAGGTATTGCAGTATTTACAGGTATTGGCGCAGGTATCGGTATTGGTATCGCTACATCTAAAGCGGTAGAATCCATTGCAAGACAGCCTGAAGCAGAAAGCAAAATCAGCAAAACACTGCTGCTTGGTGCCGCACTGGCCGAAGCAACTGCAATTTACGGCTTTGTTATCGCATTGCTGATTATCCTGTTCTTAGGCTGATAAAAGGAGAATGTGGAAATGTTAACGCTGAATTGGAATATTATTTGGACTTTTGTTGATTTGATCGTACTGTATGTCCTTATGAAAAAATTTCTGTTCGCAAGGGTACAAAAAGTTCTGGATCAGCGGCAGGAAATGATTCAGGGACAGATGGATCATGCCAAAGAGCAGGAAGCATTGGCAAACCAGAATCTCCAGCAGGCACAGGAAACCGTGGAAAATGCCACAAAAGAGGCAAGGGAAAAGGCGCAGCGCATTTTGGAAGCAGCCAGCAAAAAAGAAAAAGAACA
>NZ_CAJMDQ010000027.1 GCF_905212195.1 uncultured Anaerotignum sp.
AATTCGGCTATCAAACAAATCACCTCATGGGTCAATATTTTACCTATGTATTTTAACACTTTATTTCATTAAAGTAAACTATTTTTGACAAAAAAACAGTGTAGAAGCAACTTTCCTCCACACTGTTACATCACTTTGTTTATATCATAAAAAAGCTATTTTCGGAGCCTTCGCCATTAAATACATAATAGCACTTCTTTTCTTCAGGCTTTAAATAAAGCTGAACTGTATGTAAATCCTTAACCTTATTGCCTTCTGCCTTCCAAATTTCCTTAGCAGTATCCATTAAAGATTTTGTATCTACAGTATCTCCTCTAAATTGTACGAATACATCACTCTTCATAAGTAAATTCCCCTTTCTCTAAACAAATACCTTAAAAATCCTTTTGTAATATAATACTATTAATTTGCTGTTTTGTCAATACCAACAGAAATACACTCTATTTTAGACACAGATACTTCAAAGGCTGTTTTTTCTATGTAATTATTTTCATCTATTTTCTTATGGTATATTCTTGACTGCATTCTGCCATACACACTTATGTTATCGCCAACAGAAAGTGTTCCTGCAAATCTAGCATTTCTGCCCCAACAAATAACAGGAATATAGTCAGACTTATTATAGGCTCTATTTACTGCCAACAAAACATCAGCTATTTCTCTGCCAAAAGGTGTTTTCCGGTAAATGGGCGCTTTGCAGATAAAACCATTGAGAATGATCTCGTTTTCATTGTGCATCTGTTCTTCGTCCAATACCTGAATATCTCTGACAAAAATCGTCAGTACCAATCGACTGCGATTTCCTGTATAATTATTATAACTTCTCAGCTGGCCTTTGATCTTTACATGCTTGCCGCGCTGGATATCCTGATTCATCAGCAACCGTTCTGACACGGTGATAGGCAGAATATCCGCATTTTCACTGAGTCGTTCCGAAGAAATCTTAAATGTATAAAAGCCTTCACCATAAACTTCATGGCTGAATACGCCATCTTCAACTACAACACCCGTAATGACAACGGAATTGTTTTCAGGCAAACTGTTCATTTGCATTTTCTCCCCTTTTCTGTGCCGCAGCAACTGCTCACGCTCCGGCATTTGTTCTTCTGTAACTTACTTTATGCTTGAACAAAAGCCTTTAGAAGTTGAAACAGAAAAACATCTTGCTCCTAACTCGTGCTATCGTTTTGGATAAAACGATCTTTTCTTTTCTCATCCTTCTCCACCGGTGATGTGTTTTCCATTTCGGAAAATAAAACCAATCTTCACACAATCGATTGCCACCACCATGGTATAGTCTTTTGTTTCATATATCATTGGTTCGCCGCCTTTTTTCACGATCACAGCGTCAATCTTCTTTCCTTCTGCTGTCCAATAAGAAAGAAAATGAAAATCTTCTTCTCCTTTAATCGCCCATTCCAGATCCAAAAGAGGTTTCAAAAAAAAATCTCCGTCACAGCCGAAATAATCAGCTACCCTCTTTCTGGACTGTTCAAAATCCAAAACAGGTTCTTTTCTTGCCATGTTCTTCCTCCGCAATTTTACTAAAGCTATCTGTTTCTATGGTACTGATAACCAACGGATTTGTCAATAACAACCGCATTTTTTGATGTTTTCACAAAATGAAAAAGTATTGATTTTCCAACAAAAAACCCTTTTTTTCGTCAAAAAAATTTTTTTGCTCAACAGAAAATCCGATGAACGCAAATACATCGGATTTTCTTTTTTTCACTTTTTGTCCAATATAGGTTTCAAATATTTTCCGGTATAGGATTCCGGTACACCACATACCTCCTCCGGTGTACCACAGGCCACAATGGTACCACCGCCGGTGCCGCCTTCCGGGCCAAGATCGATGATATAGTCCGCCGTTTTGATGACATCCAGATTATGCTCGATCACAACCACCGTATTACCGCCTTCTGCCAGCCGCTGAAGGATATGCACCAGCTTATGGACATCCGCCATATGGAGCCCTGTGGTGGGTTCATCCAGAATATACATGGTACGTCCGGTACTTTTCTTACTCAGTTCCGTTGCCAGTTTCACCCGCTGGGCTTCCCCGCCGGAGAGAGTTGTGGAAGACTGTCCAAGCTGCACATAGGAAAGACCTACATCATAGAGTGTCTGCAGTTTCGCTTTGATTCTGGGAATATTTTCAAAGAATTCCAAAGCTTCTTCCACCGTCATTTCCAGTACATCGGAAATGGTCTTGCCTTTGTATTTTACTTCCAGTGTTTCCCGGTTGTACCGCTTGCCGTGACAAACTTCGCAGGGCACATAAATATCCGGCAGGAAGTGCATTTCAATCTTGATGATACCATCCCCGGCGCAGGCTTCACATCTGCCGCCCTTCACGTTAAAGCTGAATCTGCCTTTCTGATACCCACGCATTTTTGCTTCCGTGGTCTGGGCAAACACATCGCGAATCATATCAAAAAGCCCTGTATAAGTTGCAGGATTGCTGCGAGGGGTACGTCCGATAGGAGACTGGTCAATATTGATAACTTTATCCAGCTGATTCTGGCCATTCATATCTTCATGGTTACCGGGACGGAGTTTTGCACGATTCAAATCTCTTGCCAGTCGTTTATAGAGAATTTCATTGACCAGAGAGCTTTTACCGGAACCACTGACGCCTGTAACACAGGTGAAAATGCCAAGAGGAATATCCACATTGATTTGTTTCAGGTTATTTTCTGCCGCTCCTACAATATGAAGCATGGCTTCTGGATTGACAGGGCGGCGTTTTTCTGGCACTTCGATTTTCTTTCTGCCGCTGAGATAATCCCCTGTCAAAGATTCGGTACATGCCTTGATTTCTTCCACATCCCCAGTGCAAATGATATTGCCGCCGTCTTTTCCGGCGCCGGGGCCTACATCCACGATAAAGTCAGCTGCATACATGGTATCTTCGTCATGTTCCACCACAATGAGGGAGTTCCCAATATCCCGCAGGTGCTGCAATGTTTTCAGCAGTTTGTCATTGTCCCGCTGATGCAAACCAATACTGGGTTCATCCAGAATATACACAACCCCCACCAGACCGGAGCCAATCTGTGTAGCAAGACGGATTCTCTGGGCTTCGCCGCCGGAAAGAGTGCCTGCCGCACGGGACAATGTGAGATAATCCAAACCAACATCCACCAGAAAACCAATACGCGCATGGATTTCCTTCAAAATCCGTTCCGCAATCATTTCATCTCTGCCGCTGAGCTGAAGGTTCTGGAAAAATTTCTGAATATCCGCCACAGACATTTCTGTGACCTGAGAAATATTTTTTCCGCCTACGGTAATGGCAAGAACTTCTGGACGCAGACGCATGCCATGACAGGAAGGACATTCGATATTCGTCATATATTCCTCATATTCTCCACGCATGGTTTCGGAAGTTTCGCTGTAACGCCGCTGCAAGTTAGGAATGATGCCTTCGAAGGCATAATCATAAGAACCTGTACCTCGATAATTGGTGTAGGTAATCCGCAGCTTTTTGCCGCCAGTGCCATAGAAAATAATCTTTTTGATTTCTTCCGGCAGTTCCCGGAAAGGTGTATCCAGAGAAAATCCATATTCCTCCGCCAATGCGTCAAAAAGAACGCGTGTCATGGTATCCTTACTGGAAATGGAGTTATACCCCGGTGCTACAATGGCGCCCCCAGCAATGGAAAGACTGTCGTTTGGCACAATGAGCTGTTCATCAAACTTCATCTGCATCCCCAAACCAGTACAGGTAGGACATGCACCACTTGGATTGTTGAAGGAAAAGAGTCTGGGTTCGATTTCCATCAGGTCGATGCCACAGTCAGGACAGGAGAAATTCTGGCTGAATACCAGTTCATCTTCTCCCTGATTTACATCCACCACCAACAGTCCCCCTGTCAGTGCGGTGACGGTTTCGATGGATTCTGTCAGACGTTTCTGGATGCCTTCTTTCACTACCAGACGGTCGACAATGATTTCGATAGTATGTTTTTTGTTCTTTTCCAGTTTGATTTCTTCAGACAAATCGTAAATGATGCCATCCACACGAACACGAACGTAGCCGCTTTTTTTGGCGTCTTCCAGCAGCTTCACATGCTCCCCTTTTCTCCCACGGACAACAGGTGCAAGCAGCTGAATCTTTGTCCGCTCCGGCAGTTCCAGCACACGGTCTACAATCTGATCAATGGTCTGCTTTTTGATTTCCTTACCGCATTTGGGGCAATGGGGCACACCAATTCTGGCATACAGCAGACGCAGATAGTCATAAATCTCCGTCACGGTACCAACCGTGGAACGAGGATTATGACTGGTCGTTTTCTGGTCGATGGAAATAGCGGGAGAAAGCCCGTCAATCTGGTCTACATCAGGCTTTTCCATCTGACCCAAAAACTGTCTGGCATAAGAGGACAGGGATTCCACATATCTGCGCTGTCCTTCCGCATAAAGGGTATCAAAGGCAAGGGAGCTTTTCCCGGAGCCGCTGACACCTGTAAAGACCACCAGTTTATCTCTGGGAATGGTCAAATCTATATTTTTCAGGTTGTGCTCTCTGGCACCCCTGATGACGATTTCGTTTTTCATATTCTCTCCTTTTTTCCTTATAAAAGGAAATCTATCATAAATCTTTTTCCATATATCTTTCTTCTGGTACAAAACCAAGTTTCTGATATAAAGGCAGACCATCATCTGTGTAATGCAGACGCATTTTGGTCACACCTCTCTCTTTGGCTTTTTCCAGTGCCATACCCACCAGCTTTTCGGAAATACCTTTCCTGCGGTAGTCTGGCTTCGTGTAAACATTGCGCAGTTCTCCATATTTGCCGGAGGGGTTGTCTACCATCGGACAGGTTTCATAAAAACAAACCATGCAGGCTGCCACCAGACTGCCTTCCTCCTCCGCAGCCAACAGAAGCAGATCTTCCGTTTCCATATGTTTACGCAAATAATTTTCTGTTATATTCTGAAAGTCTTCAGGTACATCTTGATAAGACAGCAAAAATTCCATACGCAGTTCCAGAAAACGTTCCAGATCTGCCAGATGCAATACTCGATAATTCATAGGGTTCCCCCTTTCGCATCTTACATGAGTTTTTTCAGTTCCAGAATTTTATCACGCAGTTCCGCTGCCCGCTCAAACTGCAGTTCCATGGCAGCGTGCTTCATTTCTTTATCCAAAGTCTGAATGAGTTTTTTCAATTCTTTTTCACTCATGGATTCCGGGTCTTTTTCCAGACCAAATTTCTGTTTTTCCGTTGCCGCTTTGGTAATCTGGATGACATCATGGACTTTCTTCACAATGGTCTGAGGCGTAATGCCATGGGCTTCGTTGTACGCCTGCTGGATGCCACGACGGCGGTTGGTTTCGTCGATGGCTTTCTGCATGCTTTCCGTCATGACATCAGCATACATGATGACACGGCCTTCCGCATTTCTGGCTGCACGGCCAATGGTCTGAATGAGGGATGTTTCCGAACGAAGGAAACCTTCTTTATCTGCGTCCAGAATGGCAACCAGACTGACTTCGGGAATATCCAGACCTTCTCGCAGCAAGTTGATGCCTACCAGCACATCAAACACATCCATACGCAAATCACGAATGATTTCCAGTCGTTCCAGTGTATCAATATCGGAATGGAGATAACGCACCCGCACACCGGCTTCTCTAAGATAATCCGTCAGGCGTTCCGCCATTTTCTTAGTCAGTGTAGTTACCAGCACTTTCTGTCCTTTTTCGGTAGTTTTCTGGACTTCTGAAAGAAGGTCGTCTATCTGCCCTGCAATAGGCCGCACAGAAATTTCTGGGTCTAACAGGCCTGTAGGACGGATAATCTGTTCCACGGTCTGCTGGGAATGTTCCTTTTCGTACACAGACGGTGTAGCGGAAACAAAGAGCAGCTGATTGATTTTGCTTTCAAATTCCGCAAATTTCAAAGGACGGTTGTCCAAAGCGGAAGGCAGACGGAACCCAAAGTCCACCAGTGTGGTTTTTCTGGATCTGTCCCCTTCGTACATGGCACGAATCTGCGGAATGGAAACATGGGACTCATCGGCAATAATGAGGAAATCATCTGGGAAGAAGTCGATGAGTGTAAAAGGCGTACTGCCTGCCTCTCTCAAAGACAAATGACGGGAATAGTTCTCAATGCCCGTACAGAATCCCATTTCCTTCAGCATTTCAATGTCATAATTGGTGCGCTGCGCCAACCGCTGGGCTTCCAGCAGCTTGTCCTCCCGCTTCAGTTCTGCCAGACGTTCTTCCAGTTCTGCTTCGATACGGGCAATGGCCAACTGCATTTTTTCCGGCGAAGTCACATAGTGAGAGGCTGGATAGATGGAAATATGGTTTCTGGTACCAATGATTTCCCCTGTCACCACGTCGATTTCTGTGATGCGGTCGATTTCATCACCAAAAAATTCTACACGGACAGCATATTTCGAAGATGCCACAGGGAAAATTTCCACTACATCCCCACGGACACGAAAAGTACCGCGTTCAAAATTCATATCATTTCTGTCATACTGCATTTCAATGAGGCTGTGCAGCACTTCATCCCTGTCTTTTTCCATACCGGGACGGAGCGAAAGCATCATGCCATAGTATTCTTCCGGGTCACCCAACCCATAGATACAGGATACGCTGGCAACAACGATAACATCCTGCCGTTCCACCAGTGCCGCTGTGGCAGAGTGGCGCAGTTTGTCGATTTCTTCATTGACCGCGGAATCTTTCTCGATATAGGTATCGGTGCTGGGCACATAGGCTTCCGGCTGATAATAATCATAATAACTGACGAAATACTCTACCGCATTTTCCGGGAAAAATTCTTTCAATTCATTATAAAGCTGGGCTGCCAATGTTTTATTATGGGCAATGACCAGTGTGGGTTTCTGTATTTTTTCAATGACGTTTGCCATGGTAAAGGTTTTCCCGGAACCCGTTACCCCCACCAAAGTCTGAAATTTCAAGCCCTTTTGAAATCCATCGGCTATTTTCTCAATGGCCTGAGGCTGGTCGCCGGTGGGCTGAAATTTGGAATGTATTTTAAATGGTTTGTCCATGACACACCTCCGTTTACACAAATCATTCTCATGCAGTCAAACATCTGACTGCAACGCACCATATCATTCGGATAAAATATCCATTTTGTTTCTATGCGCTTATTGACTACCAAAAAGTATATCACAGTTAAATACTAAAGTATAGGGGAACAGCGAAAATATACAAACGTTTGTTCTATTTTTTCGTTATGGAATATCATAAAACTGTCGGATATGCTCTGCAATCTGCATCAACTGCTCATGGTCAGCAATTCGATCTCGTTTTTCCTTACCTTTTAATATACCCTCTTTTCGCCATTTTTTCAGCACGTAACAAAGGCTACGGCGGCTGATGCCGATTTCTTCGCAAATTTCATCCAGCGTATAGCTTTGCAGTCTTGCAGGATGCATCAGACAATACATCGCCGTATTTTCTTCGGCTGTAAATAGCGTCAGACTAAGGACTTTTCGATACATCTGATAGGTACGGCTGCTGGTACTGCGGTAAAATTCCAGCGCAAACGCTGGATTTTCCATGAGCTGGCAAAAAAGCTGGTCTGGAAATTCCAGATAAACACAAGGAGTTTCCGCAATGATATTGGCATCGAAGCTATAGCCACGCATACGGCTGATATGACCGGAAAAGCTGCCCACACCAATTTCATCCAGCAAAATACGTATGCCGCGATAAGTCAGGCTGACAACCTTCACAGATCCCTGCAAAATATAAACAATGCGATATCCCTCATCGGCTGCATTGGAAATACATGTCTTGGCAGGAACTTCATGAATGGTGATCTGACTTGTTTCCAGATAAGGTCGAATCATGGGGTATATATCCAATTTTCCTACAAAATCCTGCCAGTTCGCCCAGATTCTCTCATGCATATACAAATTCTTCCTTTCATATGTTTTTGATTTTGTGAATAGTTTATCATATTTTTTCAAATAGTGCAATTTGCACTTAACGAAAGCATGTATGCCTGCCATAATAAAATCATCATCATTCACAGAAAGGCAGGTTGAAAAAGTTTGGAAAGTAATGAGATGAAATTACAAGAAATCCTCAAAGCAAGAGGTATCACTGATGAACAGTTAAAGGAAGTGCAGGAGCAGGATATTCCCGCTGCCGCTGAGAGCTTCCAGCGTATCATGGACATCTATTATCTGCTGAAAGTAACCGCAGATATGGAAAGTGCCTACTGGTACAACCGTGTATGGTGGGAAAATGACGGCGATCTGTTGGAAGTGCGCCGTGCAAAAGCCGTTGCCGCTTCTCTGGCACACAGCACCCCTACCATTTTGCCTTATGAAAAACTTGTCATGAACAAGACAAAACATCTGCGTGGTGCCTTCCCCTTCCCTTGGGTTTGTGCAAGCTTCTTCAATTCCCTTGCGGAATCCCTTATGGAAGAAGCAGAAGCGCCTGCTGAAAACGAAGCTGACTCCGTTTCCGTTGTTGGCGCCGGCGGCGGCAACGTTACAGAAAGCTATGGCGAAGTCATCTCCATTGCGAAAAAATTTGGTATGCGGAAAGAAGACATCCCTGTTCTGGTAAAAGTATCCAAATACTGGGACGGTATTTCCGTAGAAGATATTTCCACAAAATATGCAAAAACACTTCCCGGCTTTGAACAGTTCCAGAACATCATGGACAGCGTTCTGGTTATGTTCGACTCCTTCGCAATCCCTCAGGGCCGTGAAGTTATGAACTATTACATGCCTTTGCAGTACGGCTTTGACGGCATTCTGGAACTGTGCGATGAAAAAATCGCAGAAACCATGGGCGAAGCTGGCGGCGACGGCGTTCTGGGCATGAGCCGTGGTTACTACTATGCTGCCATGAAAGAAATCGTCAAAGGTCTGAGCCAGTGGTGCGAAAACTACGCACGCAAAGCAGAAGATCTGGCTTCTCGCGAACCCGACGAAGCATACAAAAAGAATTATCTGGAAATCGCACAGGTAATGCACAACATCGCTCACAAACGTCCTTCTACATTCCGTGAAGCACTGCAGATGACACTGTGTCTGCATCTGGGCGTTGTAAACGAAGACCCTCAGTCTGGTCAGTCCATCGGTCGTCTGGGTCAGGTACTGCAGCCCTTCTATGAAAAAGACATTGCTGACGGCACCACCACAGAAGAAGAAGTTGTGGAACTGCTGGAACTGTACCGCATCAAGATCACATGTATCGAATGTTTTGCTTCTGCTGGCGTATCCGGCGGCGTTCTTTCCGGCAACACATTCAACAACCTGTCTCTGGGCGGTCAGAACTACGACGGTCTGTCTGCTGTTACACCTTTGGAATACCTCATCATCGAAGCTGGTATGCGTGCGCAGACACCTCAGCCTACCCTTTCCATCCTCTACGATGAAAAGCTGCCTGAGGACTTCCTCATGAAAGCTGCCGCTTGTACCAAACTGGGCATGGGCTATCCTGCATGGATGAACAACCAGGTAGGTATGAACTTCATGCTCCGTCAGTACGGCCCCGAAGGCATGGATCTGTATGATGCCCGTGCATGGTGTCTGGGCGGCTGTCTGGAATCCGCTCCCGGTTGTTTCCTGCCTCTGGAATACAACGGCAAAGTGACCATGATCCCCGGCGGCGCTTCCCCTACTTGCGGCACCGGTATCCACTTCACAGGTCTGCCGAAGGTTCTGGAACTGGTACTGACAAACGGCGTAGACAAACGTACCGGAAAACAGGTATTCCCTCCTCATAACAAGAAACTGGAAACATTTGACGAACTGCTGGATCAGTGGAAAGAATATCTGGACATCAGCAACCGCATTGTAAACAAAGTCAACAACATTCAGATGGACGTATGGCGCAAATACAACATGCCTGCCGTAAACTCCCTGCTGAAACCAGACTGCTTCAAGAAAGGTCAGCACATCGGCAACTGCGGCGCTCGTTATAACGCCTGCATCAACTTTGAATCCTGCGGTACCATCACATTCATCAACTCTCTGGCGTCTTTGAAGAAAAACGTATACGACACCAAGAAATATACATTGGAAGAAATGACAGATGCAATGCTGCATAACTTCGGTTTCCGCACCGCTTACGACACTGGCGTATTCTCTCCCGATTATCGCGAAAGCACAGACGATGCACAGAAATACGCTGAAATCTTTGCAGACTGCATCAACGCACCGAAATACGGCAACGCAGATCCTTATGCAGACCAGCTGCTGCGGGATTACCACATGTACCTGCTGCATTATCTGCCTACACTGGAGTCCTTCTTCGGCAAACCGGAATATCTCTGCCAGATTTCCGTTTCCACCCATGGTCCTCAGGGCTTCATCACACTGGCAACAGCCGATGGCCGCTTAGCAGGCACTACATACTCCGACGGTTCCGTATCTGCCGCTCCTGGCACAGACAAAAACGGCGTTTATGCCCTCTTCGAATCTGCAACCGTTTACGATCATTCTCAGAACCAGAATGCACAGATGAACCTGAAACTGCATCCTTCTTCTGTTCAGGGCGTACAGGGCACCAGAAAACTGCTGGAACTGGTTCGTACTTATATGCGTAAAGGCGGTTTCCACGTACAGTTCAACGTGGTAAGCTCCGACACATTGAAAGAAGCACAGAAAACACCTGACCAGTATCGTGACCTGATGGTTCGTGTAGCTGGCTTTACACAGTACTGGTGCGAAATCGGTAAACCCATCCAGGATGAGGTTATCTATCGTACCGAATATGAAGAAGTTTAAGTGGAGGCGTGAAACCATGAAACATGTAGAATGCATTAACTATATCAACTTAGACTGTGAGAAAGGCATGTGTGCCCTTTCCAAACAGATCGTTCCCATTGACGGCAACGGCAGCGACGCCTGCGGTCATTTCCAGGCAGCGCCCGTATGCGGCAACTGCGCATGCTTTGCAGATGCAGACAAACACGGCATCGGCACATGCAAAGGCTTTGAAAAAGAAAACTGGACATATGCAAAATGTGGTGCTTTCTGCTGTGAGCACTACAAAGCAGCACGGGGGTAAGCCTATGGATGCACGCGGACATATTTTCGATATTCAGTCCTTTTCTGTCCATGACGGGCCCGGCTGCCGCACCACAGTATTTATGACAGGCTGCCCTTTACAGTGTCGTTGGTGCGCAAACCCGGAAAGCTGGATTTATGGCAAGCATCTGATGTTTGCCCAGGCATCCTGCAAATGGGACAAAGGCTGTGACGTATGTCTTTCTGTCTGTCCTACCGGTGCCATCACCATGGAGCCTGGACACCCCCCTCAGGTAGACTGGAACAAGTGTAAGGATTGTCATGACTTTCCCTGCACCTCCATCTGCCCCAACCGAGCACTGAAACAGTGTGTGCGGGAATACACCAGCGAGGAACTCCTGCAAATCCTCCGCAGGGATTTCAGCAGCTGGGGCAGCAACGGCGGCGTCACATTCAGCGGCGGCGACCCCATCACACAGCATGATTTCCTCATAGAAGTCCTGCAGGGCTGCCATAAACTGGGCATCCATACTGCCATTGAAACCAGCGCGCATTTCCCCAGAGAAAAATTTCTGGATGTGATGCAATACATCGACTTTGCCTTTATCGATGTAAAAAACATGGACAGCGAGGCACACAAAGCCGGAACAAGCGTAGGCAACGAACTGATTCTGGACAACATCCGTGCCCTGAAACAAAGCGGCTGGAAAGGTCGTCTGGTGCTGCGTCAGCCTACCATCTGCGGCTACAATGACAGCGAAGAAAACGCAAAAAAACTCATTTCCTTTATGAAGGAAAATGATCTCTTTGAAATCAACCTGCTGAAATTCCATCGTTTGGGTCAGACCAAATGGGAACAGCTGGGCAAAACATACGATTATGCTACTGGCGGCGAAATGACAGACGAAGCCATGACCGCATTGCAGAGCCTTTATCTGGATGCTGGCATCGCCTGCTACATTGGGCATCATACCTCTTTCTGATGTCCACTTCCCATAAACTTTCATGCCGTAACGCTGCATAAGCAGTATACAGAACAGGCAAGTGTCTTTCCAATCAAATGGACGTGACACTTGCCTTTCTGCTTTTTGCGGGTGGGATAAAGTCTTGTCCCAACAGCTGTACACAACGGTATACGTGGAAAAGACATTGTTCCATTTTGCCTTTGGAAAACATTTTTTTCCATTTTTATAGATACTCTCCAATGATTTTTCATTTCCGGCTTTTTTCATGGTTTCTTTTTGGGCAAGATTTCCCCCACCTTTTCAAATCGTCGTCATTTTACCCGAACATTATTTCTTTTGGACTTTCTTTCACCGCAAATTTTCAATGGAAATCGGTTTTTATGTGAAATCTCCCAGTGCTGTTTTTGTTGTATTCCATCGTTTTTTCGTATAAAATAGAAATGATGGCATGCATAGCATGCCTTATCAATTTTGGAGCAACAAGAGATACCATCATTTTTTAGAATCATAAGGAGGAACCATCATGGGCGGTTTTTTTGGCGTAACTTCCAAGCAGGATTGCGTACTTGATATCTTTTTCGGGGTGGACTATCATTCTCATCTGGGCACACGCAGAGGCGGTATGGTCATCCACAGCCGGGAAAAAGGCTTCCAACGCCAGATTCACAACATCGAAAACACACCTTTTCGTACCAAATTTGAAAAAGATCTGATCGATTTTCAGGGTCATTCCGGCATCGGCTGCATCAGCGACTCTGATCCTCAGCCCCTTCTGGTACGTTCTCATCTGGGCTTATATGCCATCACAACAGTCGGTGTCATCAACAACGCTGATGAGCTCATCAAAAACTACTTCTCTGACCATGGACACCAGTTTATGGCAATGAGCTCCGGCAAAGTCAATGCCACAGAACTCATCGCCGCACTGATCAACCAGAAAGACGATCTGGTTTCCGGTATCCTCCATGCACAGGAACAGATTGACGGTTCTGCAACCATTCTGATCCTGACAGAAGATGATTCCATCATCGCTGCCAGAGATAAAATGGGCAGACTGCCTGTTCTTATCGGCAAAGACCACGAAGGCTATTGTGTTTCCTTCGAATCCTTTGCTTATACCAAACTGGGCTATGAAAACGTATATGAACTTGGCCCCCGTGAAATCGTTAAGATCACACCTGACGGCTATGAAACACTGAATCCTGCCGGCAAAGACATGAAGATCTGCGCGTTCCTGTTCAGCTACTATGGCTACCCCAACTCCAACTACGAAGGCATCAATGTCGAAGTGATGCGTTACAGAAACGGGGAAATCATGGCAGCAAACGAAAAGAAAAACGGCACACTGCCTGATGTCGACTATGTTGCAGGTGTGCCTGACTCCGGTATCCCCCATGCCATTGGTTATTCCAAAGAAAGCGGCAAAGCTTTTGCCCGTCCTTTTGTAAAATATACACCTACCTGGCCTCGTTCTTTCATGCCCGCCAACCAGAAAGTACGTAATCAGGTAGCAAAAATGAAACAGATTCCCGTTCCCGAACTGATCGAAGGGAAAAAGCTGCTGTTTGTGGACGACTCCATCGTTCGTGGTACACAGCTGAGAGAAACTGTTGAATTCCTCTATCGTTCTCACGCAGCAGAGGTACATATGCGTTCTGCATGTCCTCCCATCATGTATAGCTGCAAATATCTGAATTTCTCCAGCAACGGCTCCGATATGGATCTGCTGGCACGCCGCGTTGTACAGGAACTGGAAGGCGACGAAGGCCATAAACATTTGGATGAATATGCAGACGCTTCCACAGAAAGAGGCAAATGCATGCTCCGCTCCATCTGTGAAAAACTGGGCTTTGATTCCCTGGGTTACCAGTCCCTGGATGGTCTGCTGGATGCCATTGGCATTGACCGTGACAAAGTCTGCACCTATTGCTGGAACGGCAAAGGCTGATATTTCATACTGTCGCAGGAAATCCCCTGCGGCAGTTTTTTTCTGTTTTTTTCCCAATCCCTTGTTATTTTCTTTCTACTTTGTTACCATAAAAGAAAATACAACTGTCATAAAGGAGGTTTTTTCTATGGCTGCAAAAGTATACTTTTCCCGTGAAATCACACCGGAAAAAGTCCTGGAATTATATAAAATGGCTGGCAAAGAACTCACTGGCAATATTGCCATCAAACTTCACTCCGGTGAAGAAGGCAACCAGAATTTCCTGAAACCTGATTTCTGGAAACCTGTCATTGACTTTGTAGGCGGCACCGTTGTGGAATGCAATACCGCTTATGAAGGCGAACGGAACACCACTGAAAAGCACAAAGCTCTGCTGACTCGTCACGGATGGGATGCCTACTTCAAAGTAGACCTCATGGACGCAGAAGGCCCTGATATGGTGCTGGAAATCTCTAAGGGCAAACAGATTCAAAAAAACTATGTGGGCAAACATCTTGCGGACTATGACTCCATGCTGGTACTCTCCCACTTCAAAGGACACCCCATGGGCGGCTACGGCGGCGCATTGAAGCAGCTTTCCATCGGTGTGGCATCTTCCTTTGGCAAAGCCTATATCCACGGTGCAGGGGAACCGGAAAAGATCTGGACAGCAGACCACGACGCTTTTCTGGAATCCATGGCAGACGCAGCATCTTCCGTTGTGGAATACTTCAAAGGCAATGTGATTTACGTCAATGTTATGAAAAACATGTCTGTGGACTGCGACTGCTGTGCAGTAGCTGAAGACCCTTGCATGAAGGATATTGGTATTCTGGTATCCTTAGACCCTATCGCCATTGACCAGGCTTGTCTGGACTTGGTTTATGCCGCTGATGATCCCGGACGCGACCACCTCATCGAACGTATCGAAAGCCGCAATGGTGTTCATACCATTGAAGCCGCTGCCGCTTTGGGCTTTGGTTCCAGAGAATACGATCTGGTAGAAGTATAAATAAATCCTTAAAAACAAAAGAGCCGACTCTTCGGCTCTTTTTTCACGAAAAAAGCAGGTGATTGAAAAAGAATATCCTTTGCAATCACCTGCTCTCTTATTATGCTTTCATTTTTTCCAATGCCGCATTGGCTGCGTTCTGTTCTGCTTCTTTTTTGCTCTTGCCGCTGCCCTGTCCCAGCACCTTGCCTTCATGGGTCACTTCTGCCACAAAGACTTTGTTGTGGTCGGGACCCTTTTCATCTACGATGGCATAGTGTACAGGAACCTTGCTGATTTTCTGGATGATTTCCTGCAAATGGGTCTTGCAGTCCAGATTGCGGAAATTGGTCTTTGTCTGAGCAATCTGGTCTTCCATAAACCGCATAACATATGTAGAAGCAGCTTCGATACCGCCATCCATACATACCGCGCCAATGATAGCCTCAAAGGCATCTGCAAGGATGGAATCTCGATTTCTGCCGCCGGTACTTTCTTCCCCTTTGCCTAAAAACAGATTTCTGCCTACGCCCAATTTTCTGGACAGGCCTGCCAAAGAGCCTTCACAAACTACTGCCGCCCGCAGTTTGGTCAGTTCCCCTTCCGGCATTTCCGGGAATTTGCGGTACATATATTCACTTACCACCATGTCCAGCACTGCATCACCTAAAAATTCCAGTCTTTCGTTATTTTCGTGACTGCCTTTTTTGTTTTCATTGGCATAGGAACTATGGGTCAATGCCAGCAGCAGCAAATGCTTATCCGCAAAATGATATCCCAGTTTTTTTTCAAATTCTTCCAAATTCAAATAATTCATATTACTTCTCCACTACTCTTCTGATATAATCCAACGCATCCCCAATGGTTTTCATATTCTCCGCCGCATCGTTGTCAAATTCGATGTCATAGGCTTCCTCCAATGCAGAAATGATCTGGAACAAATCCAGAGAATCCGCACCGATGTCTTTAAAGGAAGTTTCCTCCCGTAAACTATCTGCAGAAATATGCAGCTGATCCGCAATAATCTGCATTACAACAGTTTCGTCCATATTTTCAACCTCCTCTTTTCTTTTCTGTCAATACTATACTCTATTTCCGACATTTTGTCAGCAGAAATCCTGGAAAAACAGAAGTTTTTTCCCATTTTGTACACAAAATTACACTGCTTACAGTTTATCCTGAATTTTTCCTACAATGTCAGCTTCTTTAAACAGCACACACTGTCTGATGGCGTTTTTGAATGCTTTGGCATTGGAACTGCCGTGGGCCTTTACCACAAGGGATTTCAGCCCGATGAAAGGCGCGCCGCCGACTTCGTCTGCATCGAAATATTTTTTTACATTGCGGAAAGGTTTTACCAGCATAGCCGCAGCAATCTTATAAGCACCTTTGGTAATTTCAGACTTGATGATGTCCACCAATGTTTTGCTCAAGCCTTCTGCAAATTTCAAAATGGTATTGCCTACAAAGCCATCGCAGACAATGACATCTGCTTCCCCGAAAGGAATGTTTCTGGGTTCAATATTGCCCACAAAATTCAAATCAGATACTTCCAGAAGCTCATAGGCCTCTTTTGTCAGGCTATCGCCTTTTTCCTTTTCCGCACCGATATTCACCAGTGCAACGGAAGGATTTTTCTTGCCAAATACGTTTTCTACATAAACGGAACCCATTTTGCCAAACTGTTCCAGATATTTTGCTTTACAGTCCACGTTTGCGCCGCTGTCTACTAAGAATGTGAAGCCATTCTTTGTCGGCAGGCAAGTACCCAATACGGGACGTTCTACGCCCGGCAGACGGCCTACAATGAGCAGAGAGCCTGTCAGGAGGGCACCGGTACTGCCGGCGGAAACAAAGGCGTCAGCCTCCCCATTTTTCACCAGCTGCATACCTACGACCATAGAGGAATTTTTCTTTTTGCGAATTGCCATGGTAGGCACTTCGTCAGTGCTGATGACTTCTTCTGCATTAACCACTTCGATTTTTTCTTTTGGATATGTATATTTTGCCAGTTCCCGATTGACATCTTCTTCTCTGCCTACCAGTTTTACCAGCACATTCATTTCTTTCACTGCGTCTACTGCACCTTTGACGGTTTCCACAGGTGCCAAGTCCCCGCCCATGGCATCCAGTGCAACGATTATTTTCTGATCCATAACTCACCATGATCCTTTCTTTCAAATTACATGCTTTTAGTATAAACAATTCCCCATAAAATTACAATCCCGCACTCCAATACTTTTTTCCACTCAACGAAGTCATTGCCGTATTTTACAAAATATGGTAAAGTAACATTGTATGAATCATAAAACCTTTTATGGATGCAAAGGAGGCATTGCTTATGTATCAGATCAAAAATCTTTTGGAAAATGATGACATTCGTGTTTTGACAGAATTGGGGCCTTTTACCGTCATTGAATACCTGCGGGATTTAAGTGTTTCCCCTGCCAATGCGGCTACAGCTTATTTCGCTTCTGAAATGAATGTGCGCAGACGTCAGGTCATCTGTGATTTGAAAAAAGCCAATATCACATTGCAGGCAGGCGCTATGCAGTGGATGGTTGGCAACGTCAATGCCACCACAGGCATCAAAGGTGTTGGCGACCTTTTCGGTAAAGCCATCCGCGGAAAAGCAACAGGTGAATCTGCCATCAAACCCGAATATACCGGCGACGGCACTTTGGTGCTGGAACCCACTTACAAATACATTCTGCTGGAAGATTTAGCAGACTGGAATGGCTCTGTTGTTTTGGAAGACGGTCTGTTTTTGGCCTGCGACTCCAAACTGACACACAAAGCCGTTATGCGGTCTAATCTGTCCTCTGCTGTAGCTGGCGGAGAAGGCTTATTCAACCTTGGTTTGAGCGGCAGCGGCGTTGTAGCCTTGGAATGTCCCTGCCCCAGAGAAGAACTCATTGAAATCTATCTGCAGGATGATGTGCTGAAAATCGACGGCAATATGGCAATCGCATGGAGCGGTAGCCTGAACTTTACTGTAGAACGCTCCGGCAAAACCCTCATTGGTTCTGCGGCTTCCGGCGAAGGTCTGGTAAACGTATTCCGTGGTACTGGTAAAGTGCTGATGGCACCTGTTCTGGACTAAACGATTACATACCATTAAATACAACTTTATAAAAAGCAAAAAAAGCTGGAATCCTTAAAACAAAAAGTTCCAGCTTTAGGGGCATCTTCATAAGAAAACAAAGAAAGCCAAAATCCTTATCATGAAAAAGGATTTGGCTTTCTTATTTTATTAAGATTTTATTTGTTATGTTTTCTTAAGGGGAAGTTGCTTTTCCTTTTCCCTGATTTATTTTCTTCCATAGAACCGTGATGATTCCCTTCAGAAAATAACTCTTTGTGATTTCTCACCCAACGCAAAAAAGGCAGCATTTCTGCTGCCTTTGATTTGCTCATCCAAAATTAGTCAACTTTGATGATTGTTTTCTTGTTATAAGCACCACAAGCTTTGCATACCTGGTGAGGCGCCATCAGTTCGCCGCATTTGCTGCATTTTACCAGGTTGGGTGTTGCGATCTTCCAGCTCTGTGCTTTTCTTTTATCTCTTTTGGATTTAGATACTCGACCCTTAGGTACAGCCATTTCTACACCTCCTCATCAACATTGAAAAGAGCCCTCAAACTTTCAAATCTCGGATCTATCTCTGTGGTGTCGCATCCGCACGCACCTGTGTTCAGATCCTTGCCGCAGACAGGACAGAGTCCTTTGCAGTCATCCCTACAAAGAGTCTTCATAGGCATGGCCTCCATGATCCCGCTTCTGACATAGTCCGCAAGATCGATCTGATCTCCCGAAAAAGTTTCTGTCTCTTCGTCATCTCTGCCTGTATGGGAAAAACGCTCCTCAATATTGAAGTGAATCTCTGTTGTAACCGGCGCAAGGCAACGGTCACACGCAATGCTGACCTTTGTTTCGCCCTTTGCTTCCAAAACGAAAATCTCATTTTCGTTTCTGAGAGTTCCTTCTATTTTTACAGGCTCCATAAAACCCACAACATTGGGGTATGCCGCAATCTCTTGTATTTGCTCAGACATATGCACTTCCATAGAAGCACCGTTTTTACCATATAAATGAGCCATTTGCAATATCATTCGTATCACCCCGTAGTCGTACCTAAAATATTATACAGAAAGGTTTCTTATTTGTCAAGCAATTCCTTTGTATCTCTTGCAATAACCAGTTCTTCGTTTGTAGGGATTACAAACACTCTTACTCTGGAGTCGGGAGCAGAGATTTCGATTGCTTTGCCTCTCAAAGAGTTGTTGTAAGAATCGATGTGTACGCCCAGGTAACCCAGGTAGTCACAGATCAGTCTTCTTGTGGAAGCGGAGTTTTCACCCAGACCTGCTGTAAATACGATTGCGTCTACACCGTTCATAGCAGCAGCGTAAGCGCCGATTCTCTTAGCTACTTTGTAAGCGAATACGTCCAGAGCCATACCTGCTCTTTCGTTACCATGTTCGCTTGCGTCTTCAACGTCACGGAAGTCGCTGGATACGCCGGAGATACCCAGTACGCCGGATTTTTTGTTCAGGATGTTGTCCATTTCCTGAGGTGTCAGGTTTTCTTTTTCCATCAGGAATGTGATAACAGCTGCGTCAACGTCACCAGCTCTTGTACCCATTACCAGACCTTCCAGAGGTGTGAAGCCCATGGTTGTGTCGATGGATTTGCCGTTTCTTACTGCACATACGGAACCGCCGTTGCCCAGGTGGCAAGTGATTGTTTTTGTCTGGTCATAAGGTCTGTCCAGCATTTTTGCAGCTTCTTCGGATACGAATCTGTGGCTTGTGCCGTGGAAGCCGTATCTTCTGATTTTGTATTTTTCATAGTATTCGTAAGGGATAGCATACAGATATGCTCTTTCGGGCATTGTCTGATGGAATGCTGTGTCGAATACAGCTACCTGAGGTACGCCGGGCATGATTTTTTCGCAAGCGTGGATACCAATCAGGTTAGCAGGGTTGTGCAGAGGTGCCAGTTCGCAGCATTTTTCGATTGCTTCGATAACTTCGGGTGTGATTACAACGGAGTTTGCGAAGTATTCACCACCATGTACTACACGGTGACCAACTGCATTGATTTCGGACATGGATTTTACTACGCCGTATTCGCTGTTTGTCAGAGCGTCCAGTACCATTTTTACTGCTACGCTGTGATCTTCCATGTAATCGTTGAAGATAACATCTTCTTTACCTACAGGCTGATGTTTCAGTCTGGAACCTTCGATACCGATTCTTTCGCACAGACCTTTTGCCATTACGCTTTCTGTGTCCATGTCGATCAGCTGATATTTCAGGGAAGAACTACCACAGTTTAAAACCAGAATTTTCATTTTTTTCTCTCCTTATTTTGTCCGTAGTTGTTATTTGCGGGCAGAACACTGCCATTGTTTCCGATTGGATAAAATTATTTACCCATTACCTGAGCCTGAACGGATGTCAGAGCAACAACTGCAACGATGTCATTTGCGGAGCAGCCTCTGGACAGGTCGTTAACAGGTTTTGCGATACCCTGCAGGATAGGGCCAAAAGCTTCTGCCTGGCCAAATCTCTGAACCAGTTTGTAACCGATGTTGCCAGCGTCGATGTCAGGGAATACCAGTACGTTTGCTTTACCAGCAACTGTGCTGTTGGGAGCTTTCAGTTCGCCAACTTCTTTAACGATAGCAGCGTCCAGCTGGATTTCGCCGTCCAGTTTTACGTTAGGGAATTTTTCTTTTGCAATTTTAACTGCATCTACAACTTTTGTTACGTCAGCATGTTTTGCGGAACCCATTGTGGAGTGGCTCAGCATAGCAACTCTGGGTTCTTTGCCGATGAATGCTTCGTAAGATTTAGCGGAATCGCCTGCGATGCAAGCCAGTTCCTGAGGGTTAGGATTCTGGTTCAGTGCACAGTCAGCGAACAGCAGGATACCGTCATCACCATACTGAGGTGTGTTTGTTACCATGATGAAGAAAGAGGATACCAGTTCTGTGCCAGGTGCTGTTTTCAGAATCTGCAGAGCGGGACGCAGTGTGTCAGCTGTGGAGTGGATTGCGCCGGAAACCATACCGTCAGCGATATCCATTTTAACCAGCATAACACCCATGAACAGAGGATCGTCCAGCAGAAGTTTTCTAGCTTCTTCCAGAGTCATGCCTTTGCTTTTTCTAGCTTCTGCCAGAGCTGCAACAACTTCATCCATTCTTTCGTAGTTTTCAGGATCTACGAAGATAGCTTTGGATACATCCAGACCGCCTGCTGCTTCCATGATCTTTTCTTTGTTACCGATCAGAACGATGTCAGCCAGGTTGTCTCTCAGGCATTCAGCAGCTGCTTCCAGATTTCTTTTTTCATAAGATTCGGGCAGTACAATTACCTTTTTGTCTGCTTTTGCTTTTGCTTTCATTTCAGATAAAAAATCCACTGTAAAGACCTCCATTTTTAAATAGATAGATTAACTGTTGTCTTTTTTACTGGAAGAAATGACTTCTTCCGTCCCAGGAAAACAAATTTCCCTGATATATATACTGTTTCAAAATCCGTTTTCAATAAAACGGACAGCATATTTATTATAAACAAAAAACGCAGTGTATACAAGTACATCCGCGAAAAAAACGGTAAAAAACCCCATTTTTTCTCACAACTTTTTCCCGCAGGAACGGCAGAAAGCGTAGTCTTTCTCCGCTTTTGCCCCGCAGTAAGGACAAAAAGCCGTTTCTGTCGGTCTCTCTTCTTCTTCTTTTGGCTCTGCTGTTTTTTCTTTTTTGTTCAGCACTTCTTCCAAAGGGTCAGGTTCTTCTCCTTCTTCTGTAATGTCGTAAAGAGAAAAGCGATTTTCCCCGGTGGCATTCATCAGAGAAATGATAACATTGCTGCCGGCAATCACCACAAAAACCAGTCCCATAAGTACAAATGGTATTGGTGCTCCCATTTTGGCCGCAGACACCATCCAGAAAATACCGAAAACAACGGCAAAGATTGAACCGATGGCTCCCTGCAGAGATGAGCCTCTGCCGGGTTTGATACTTCTCATGGGCATCCCCTCCTGTCCTTTTGATTGGTATCAGATATTTTTTTCATACATATTCTTTCCACAGATTTGGCAGATTTGTTCTCTGCCCTGCACATTGGCACCACAGTAGGGGCATGCTGTCAGTATTATTTCTTTTGGTACAGATGGTTTCTTTCTTCTGCATCCATTCCACAGAAAAACTGCTCCTAAAACTACCAGAGCCAGACCAGTAAAAACAAAAATACCCTCGAAACGGATGCTTCCTGCTGCACCTTGTTGCTGTTCCTGAAACCACATATTTTCCAGTATCAGCAGAAAGATGCCTCCTACTAACATTGCCAGTCCTTTCAGAACCGACCATGTCCTCTCTTTTCTGCTCATAAGCACTCCCCCTTAGGGAATCAGCGGAAATTCCATAAAGAACGTCGTCCCCATGTATTCCTTACTTTCGATGCGGATACTGCCCCCCAGAACAGATACTGCCGCATTAACCACATCCAGTCCTACACCTCTGCCGGAAAACATGGTGGCACTGCTTTTTGTGGTAAAACCGGGACGGAGCAAAAATGCGTATACTTCATTATCTTCATATTCTTCTTCCGGCTTTTTCAGCCAGCCTTTTGCCTTAGCTGCCTGTAAAATGCCTTTGCGGTCTAAGCCGCGTCCATCATCTCGGAAAATAACGAAAACCTGCTGTGCTGTTTTCTGTATTTCCAAAGATATTTCCCCCACAGGGGTTTTCCCCATTTTTTCCCGGTCTTCTGTTTTCTCCAGACCATGATCCATGCTGTTTTTCAGCATCTGCATCACAGCCATGGTGATCTTATCGTAAATATCTCTGGGCACTTCTGTTTCTGCGCCGGAAACTTTCATCAGGAAATCCTTTTCCAATGCTCGTCCCATGACCGTTGCCAGACGCTCCATCTGCACAACCAACGCAGAAAAATCCGTGTATGGAATGAGCTGACGCCCTTTCCGGGTATAAGCAATCTGATAGCTGGGGCCTTCCGGCTCATTGTCGCTGTCCACATGAGAAAGGAAGTTCTTGATACGCCGTACCACAGCCCAGCCAAAGTCTGTCACTTCATCGTCCGTTTCCATACGGCGCAGTTCCCGTTTCATATAGCCGGAAACCATGCGCAGCAGCTGCAGAATGGTCAACAAATCCTTATCTGCCGGATGTTCTTCCTCCCGCAAATAAGAAAAAAGGTCTTCCGCGCTGTGAGCTGTTTCCGAAAAAGCCGGATAACCCATCATAGAGGCAGAGCCTTTGATTGAGTGCATGGTACGGAAAAGTCTGTTGACTTCATCCTTGGTGATTTCCACCTGTTCCGTTCCCGATTTGCTTTCTATAAAATTGTCCAGTCGTTCTATATTTTTCCATGTTTCTTCTACGAATAGATCCTGAAGAAAATCCGGATTTTTTTCAAATCTCTCCATGGTATCATCCTCATTACTATATTCTGATTTTAGTATAGACCGATTCCCTCAAATTTTCCAGAGAAAAATTATATAATTGTTGAAAAATATGTTATACTGCTTTTAGAACTATTTTGCGAAAGGAGCGATACCATTGCGAACGGTTGGAATCATTGCAGAATTCAATCCCTTTCACAAGGGACATCAATATATTTTGGAAAAAGCAAAGGCACACACAGACTGTCAGCGTGCCATGGTAGTCATGAGCGGCAGTTTCGTCCAGCGTGGAGAACCGGCGTTTTTCGACAAATGGACGAGGGCAAAATGCGCCCTTCTGAACGGTGCTGACATGGTGCTGGAACTGCCTGTGCTTTTTGCGGCAGCCAACGCGGAAATCTTCGCCATGGGCGGTGTGAAAGTGCTGGAAGATACGGGCATGACAAATGCCCTTTGTTTTGGCTCCGAAAGCGGCGATCTGAAAGCCCTGCAGGAAGCGGCGAAAATCATGACAAACGAAACAGAGGAATTTCAGCGACTCCTGAAAGCCGGGCTGGATGAAGGCATGTCCTATCCTGCGGCAAGAGCAAAGGCACTGGAAACGGTTTCTCACATCAGCAGTGAAATTATTTCCCGCCCCAACCACATTTTAGGTCTGGAATACCTGAAAGCACTGGATAGACTGGGCAGCAACATCGAACCCTGCACCATCCGCCGGAAAGGCAGCCAGTACGACGATCCTTCCCTGACAGGAGAATTTGCTTCTGCCGCTGCCATCCGCAAAGGCATTCTGGAAGAAAACGCCACAGAAGCCTTTTTGCAGGTACCAGAAAACATCGTTGACCTGCTGACAAAAGAAATTTCTCTGGGAACAGCTCCCGCATCCATGGATGAACTGGCAGGGGCCCCCCATTTTAAACTGCGCACCACTTCCGCCGAAGAAATTCATGACATTCTGGAAGTGACAGAAGGGCTGGAAAACCGGATTCTTCGCGCCATTGACAACGAGTTCTTCATGAACGACATCATCGAATACATCAAAACCAAACGGTATACTCGCACCAAAATACAGCGGATTCTGGTACATATTCTGCTGGATATTAAGGCAAAAGAAGTGGATTATTTCTTAAGTCAGAATCATCTGCCTTACATCCGTGTTCTGGGCTTCCAGAAAGACAATGCAGACATTCTGGGCGAACTGACGGAACAGGCAAAATGCCCTGTGCTGACCAATCTGAAAAAAGCACCGGAAATTCTGGACGAAGACGGACTCCATCTGCTGGCGCTGGAAAAACTGGCAACAGATTTACAGGCACTGGCAGCGCCAAACCCTCTATATCGTGCGCCAAACAGGGATTTTACCACTCCTATGGCAATCGTATAAATCAAAAACATGAAATCAAAAAAACAGACATAGACTGGTATCAACAAGCATTGCAAAGGATGACTTTCCATGATTATGCGCCTGCTGACCATCTGTGTCTGTTTTTTTATATTTGCCCTTTTGCGGTATCCTGCTGCCTTGACAGAAGCCGCAGCGGGAGCCTTCTCTCTGTGGTTTTCCAGCGTTCTGCCATCGCTTTTTCCTTTTCTGGCTGCCATTGGCATTTTGCTGCGGATGGGTGCGGCAGAAAAACTGGGTCGGCTTTGTGCGCCACTGACAAAACCCCTTTTCTCCCTTTCCGGCATCTGTGCCTTTCCCCTTGCGGCAGGCCTTCTTTCTGGCTATCCTGCCGGCGCCAATACCGTAGCACAGTTATATGAACAGCGGCGAATTTCCTTATCTGAAGCGCGAAAAGTCCTGTTGTTCTGCAATGCGCCCGGCCCATTGTTCGTACTTGGTACGGCTGGTACAACCTTTTTCGGCAGTCCTGCACTGGGTTATGCCATGCTGCTGGCGGTATTTGTGGGAACCATCCTGACGGGCATTTCCTATCGTTCCATTCCAACAGATTCCAGTTATCAAATGCCCGTTCTTCCGGCACAAAAAAAAGAGCCTTTCTCTCTGCTCTTTTCTTCCGCTGTGAAAGACGCTCTTTTGACTTCGGCACAAATCGGCGGTTTTCTGGTATGTTTTTGTGTTTTGCAGGAAGGCCTTGCACAAGGGGGCTTTTTCGATTTACTTTCCAATGCCTTGTCTTTTCTGCCTGTTTCTCCAGAATTTTTGCAGGCATTTTCCGGCGGTCTATTGGAAATGACAAAGGGCATCCATGGTGTTTCCCTTTCTCCTGATAGTCTGCGGCTGCGGGCATCAGCTGCGGTTTTTCTGCTGTCTTTCGGCGGATTCTCTATTTTCGGACAGATTTTAGGGGTTTTACGGAATGTACCCATCAGCCCTTTTCCCCTGTTATCCGCCAAAATACGACAGGCGTTCTTTTCTGTACTGGTTTTCCAATGTTTCTACTTTCTGGCAGAAACACAAGCACAAAAAGCAGTTCCCGTATTTTCCACACATACGGCAACTGCTTTTCCGACACTTTATGGACTTTTGTCTATTCTCCTGCTGTGCAGTCTATTGTTAGAACGACAAAAGTAAATTATTTGCTCATGCGCAGTTCCTGAATGTTTTCACCCAGTACATTCAGAGTCTGTGCGAAGTAATCGTCTGTCTTCATGCTTTCGCTGTAAACAACGGCTTTCAGTTCTTTCAGCTTGTTTTCTGCATCGCTCAGTACGCTTTCGGAGTATTCCATAGCGCCCAGACGCATTTCTTTTGCTGTTTTCTTTGCGGATTCGATGATGTTTGCAGCCTGATCATAAGCCTTTTTGGTCACTTCATTGTCATCGATCATACGCACCAGACGCTCTTCAGCGTTTTTCACGATTTCGTCTGCTTCTTTCTGTGCGTCGATAAGGATTTTATTGCGTTCTTCGATAACCCATTTGGACTGTTTCAGTTCGTTGGGCAGTTTCATACGGATTTCGCTGATGATGTCGTAAATTTCTTCTTTATCTACAGACACTTTATTGCTGAATGGTACGGCACGGCTGCTGTCCATAATTTCTTCCAGTTCATCCAATAATTGTAATACAGAATCCATTGATGTTCCCTCACTTCTTATATTTTTCTATAACAAACGGTTGTATCTCCTTGGGCACCATAAAGTCAATGTTTCCGCCGAAAACGGCAACCTCTTTGGCATTGGTAGAACTGAGGGACAAATGTTCCTCATCAGCCGCAAGGAAAATCGTTTCGATATCTTTTCCAAGTTTTCTATTGATCAAATACATCTGGTATTCCGCCGCAAAGTCGATGGCATTGCGCAGACCGCGGACAGCGACTGTGGCGCCGATTTCTGACGCAAAGTCTGCCAGAAGCCCACGAAAAGAGGCTACTTCCACATTTTCCAGATGCTTTGTCACCATTTCCAAATGTACTTTACGTTCTTCCACGGTGAACAAAGATTTTTTATTGGGGTTTTCCAAAACCGCCACCACCAGGCAGTCAAACAATTTGGAC
>NZ_CAJMDQ010000028.1 GCF_905212195.1 uncultured Anaerotignum sp.
AAAGCGGTACGCGAGCTGGGTTCAGAACGTCGTGAGACAGTTCGGTCCCTATCCGTTGTGGGCGCAGGAAATTTGAGAGGAGCTGTCCTTAGTACGAGAGGACCGGGATGGACGTACCTCTGGTGTACCGGTTGCAGACCAACTGCACAGCCGGGTAGCTATGTATGGAACGGATAAACGCTGAAGGCATCTAAGCGTGAAGCCGCCCTCAAGATAAGATTTCCCATTCTTCGGAAGTAAGATCCCTTAAAGATAATGAGGTAGATAGGTTGGAGGTGTAAGCACAGTAATGTGTTCAGCTGACCAATACTAATAGATCGAGGGCTTGACCTAATAAAGATTTTATGATATAATGTTTGCTGTATTCGGTTTTGAAGGTGTAAACTTTCGAACATAGTATAATCCTCGATAGCTCAGCGGTAGAGCATCCGGCTGTTAACCGGAGGGTCGTTGGTTCGAATCCTACTCGGGGAGTTTATGGTCCGTTGGTCAAGGGGTTAAGACACCGCCCTTTCACGGCGGTAACGCGGGTTCGAATCCCGCACGGATCATATGGCGCCATAGCCAAGTGGTAAGGCAAAGGTCTGCAACACCTCTATCCCCGGTTCAAATCCGGGTGGCGCCTCTGGAAAGTCCCGGTTTCACAGAATTAGCTGTGGGGTTGGGGCTTTTTTTATTATGTAAAAAAGAAATTCTCTTTTTGTCTGCTTTGTCATAGAAGGTGGGACAGGAACCGTCAGATAGCCCAAAGAATGGTGGATTTTCACCATTTTTTTAGCAGATGTCGAAACGAGGAAGAAGAAAAAGAAAAGAAATCCATAATTTTACTTGACGAATTGAACAAAGCGCGTTATAATAACAACAGTTACGGCGCCATAGCCAAGTGGTAAGGCAAAGGTCTGCAACACCTCTATCCCCGGTTCGAATCCGGGTGGCGCCTCTCGAAGCATTCGCTCATTGCGGATGCTTTTTTGTGTTATACACATATTTGGAGTTCTAGAGAGAAAACTGAAAAAACATTTTATCGACTCTGCCTGATTCTTAGGGTCATGTCCTATCTTTGGTACCAACAGGAAGTTCGCGGGGAGGAAAAGTAGGGCAGATGTAAATTTTCTGTTTGGAACTGGCGGAAAATCATTGACGGACTTTTTGGAAAAAGATATAATTATGACGCTTGGAAGTATGGAAAAACATTGGTTTTTGACGCTTTCGGCGTCTTTTTATATTCAAAAGAAAAGAAAGGAGCAATCAGTAAATGACAAGAAAAAAAGACGTGTTTGTCATCGGACATAAAAATCCCGACACAGACTCTATTTGCTCTGCAATCGCATATGCAAATTTGAAAAATAAAATTTCCGACGGTAATTATGTGCCCAAAAGAGCTGGGGAAGTCAGCAACGAAACCCAGTATGTACTGGACTTTTTCGGCGTGGAAAGCCCTGCATTCATCAACCATGTAGGTACACAGGTAAAAGACGTGACCATTAAAATCACACCCAGCCTGTCTAAAGAAATGTCTCTGAAAAACGCATGGATCACCATGAGAGATATGCAGGAAGCGACTATGCCTATTGTAAATGAAGGCAAACTGGAAGGCATTATCTCTGTCAAAGATATTGCTACAGCCAACATGGATATTTACGAAACCAGAATTCTGGCAATGTCCAAAACAAAATATTCCAATATTCTGGATACCATTGACGGTACCATGGTGGTTGGCAATCCCGAAGATGTGGTACCTCAGGAAGGGAAAATCCTGATTGGTGCGGCAAACCCTGATTTGCTGGAAAACTATGTAGAACCCGGCGATATTTTGATTACAGGGAACCGTTTCGAATCCCAGCTTTGTGCCATTGAAATGAACGCAGGCTGTATCGTTGTCTGCATGGGCGCACCTGTTTCCAAAACCATTCAGAAACTGGCGAAGGAAAACAACTGCGCTATCATCAGCACACCTCATGATACTTACATGACAGCAAGACTGATCAGCCAGAGTACCCCTCTGGGCTACTTCATGCGGAAAGAAAACCTGATCACATTCAGCGAAGATGATTTCATTAGCGATATCCGCGGCACTATGGCAAAAATCCGCCATCGTGATTTCCCCGTACTGGATCGGGAAGGCAATTATATCGGTATGCTGTCCAGACGTTCTTTGCTGGAAATGGACAACAAAAAAATCATCATGGTAGACCATAACGAAAAATCTCAGGCTGTTGACGGCATTGAGGAAGCGGAAATTCTGGAAATCATTGACCATCACCGTCTGGGTGCACTGGAAACATCCATGCCCGTATATTTCCGCAACCAGCCCGTTGGCTGTACTTCTACCATCGTATATCTGATGTATCTGGAAAATCAGGTGGAAATCGAACCTAAAATGGCTGGGCTCATGTGTTCCGCTATCCTGTCTGATACATTGATGTTCCGTTCTCCCACATGCACACCTGTGGACAAAAACGCAGCAGAAGCACTGGCAAAAATCGCAGGCATTGACATTCAGGAACATGCGGAAAAAATGTTCCGTGCAGGCAGCTCTCTGGCAGATAAAACACCGGAAGAAATCTTCTATCAGGACTTCAAGAAATTCAGCGCAAACGGCGTAAACTTCGGTGTGGGTCAGATTTCCTCTCTGGATAAAACAGAACTGGAAGAACTGCGTCCGAAAATCGCGGAATTCATGGAAAACTCCGACAGAAACGACGTGGATATGATGTTCTTCCTGCTGACAAATATCATGGAAGAATCTTCTGATATGGTATTTGTAGGCGAAAACGCAAAAGAACTGGTGGAAGCTGCTTTCGGCGCGCCCGCAGGCGAAAATCATATTTACCTGCCCGGCGTGGTTTCCAGAAAGAAACAGTTCGTACCCCGTGTGTTGGGTGCTATCCAGCAGTAAGGCGGTTTGGATATGAAAACTTACAAAATGGTGTTGTGTTATGACGGCAGTCGGTACAACGGCTGGCAGAAACAGGGCAACACAGACAATACTTTGCAGGAAAAACTGGAAAAAATCCTGACAGATATCGCCGGCGTAGAAACAGAAATCGCCGGTTCCGGTCGGACGGACGCAGGCACCCATGCCAAAGGACAGGTGGCCAGCTTCCGCATGGACTGGAAAGGAACAGCCGCAGAACTTTTGACAGAAATCAATGGACGGTTGCCGGAAGATGTGGGTGCTCTTTCCTTGGAAGAAGCAGAACCCAGATTCCACGCCAGACTGAATGCCAAAGCAAAGAGATATGTATATACCATCTGGACGGGAGAAATGCCTCCCGTTTTCTGGCGGAAATACAGCTTCTGGTGCAAAGATGCACTGGATGTGGAGGCCATGAAAGAGGCGGCTTCTGCCTTTGTGGGCACCCATGACTTCAAGAGTTTCTGCGCAAACAAACGTATGAAAAAGTCTACGGTGCGCACCATTTATGATATTTCCATTGAACAGAAGGAACAGCGGCTGGTGCTGTCCTTTACAGGCAACGGCTTTTTGTACCAGATGGTGCGGATACTTACAGGCACCCTCATCGAAGTGGGGGAAGGCAAACGCAGCCCCGCGGAGATGGAGGAAATTCTGGCAGCGGAAAGCAGGGAGGCAGCTGGTTTTACGGCGCCTTCTCGCGGTTTGATGCTGGATGAAGTATTTTATGAACCTTATGGGAAAGGAACGGAGATGCCATGATTCGGATTGCTGACTTAAAACTGCCTTTGGGCAGAGAAGAAAGCCTGCTGAAAAAACGGGCGGCAAAACAACTGCATATCCCTGTGGAACAGATCACATCATGGCGGATTTTCAAAAAATCTCTGGATGCCCGGAAAAAAGACCGTATCCATTACGTTTGCGTGGTGGATGTGGCTGTGGACAACGAAAGTAAAGTGCTGGCAGGGGTGAAAGGGGACAAAAATGTTTCTAAAACCCCTGATTTGTCCTATCATTTCCCAGAAGGCAAATGCCAGATGGAAAAACGCCCGGTAGTCGTGGGCTTTGGCCCGGCTGGGATGTTTGCGGCACTGCTTTTGGCGCAGATGGGACTGAAGCCTATTGTGCTGGAGCGTGGCGGCGATGTGGACAGCCGCAAGGAAGCTGTGGACAAGTTCTGGCAGACAGGACAGCTGGATGTGGATAACAACGTTCAGTTCGGCGAAGGCGGCGCAGGGACATTTTCCGATGGGAAACTGACCACACGTATCAAAGACCCCAGATGCCGCAAGGTGCTGGAGGAATTTGTGGCGGCAGGTGCGCCGAAGGAAATTCTGTACGACAGTAAACCCCACATTGGAACGGATTTGCTTCGTGGTGTTGTAAAAGAAATTCGGCAGAAAATCATTTCTTTGGGAGGAGAAGTGCGCTTTTTCTCCAAAGTGACAGATATTTTCTCGGAAAACGGCATGGTGACAGGCGTGGAAATCAATGGAAAAGAACGTCTGGATGCTTCTGATGTGGTATTGGCGTTGGGACACAGCGCCAGAGATACCTTTACCATGCTTTATGAAAAAGGCTTTGCTCTGGAACAGAAGCCCTTTGCCATGGGGGTGCGTATTGAGCATCCACAGGACATGGTCAATGTTTCCCAGTACGGTGAAGCAGCAGACCAGCTTCCGGCGGCAGATTACCGTTTGACCTATACCACCACCAAAGGCAGAGGGGTCTATACCTTCTGTATGTGCCCCGGCGGCTATGTGGTGGCGGCGGCTTCGGAAGGAGGTCGTCTGGCTGTCAACGGCATGAGCGAACATGCCAGAGATGGACAGAACGCCAATTCCGCATTGCTGGTGCAGGTGTTCCCTGAGGATTTCGGCAGTGAACATCCTCTTGCGGGCATGTATTTCCAGCGGGAATTGGAAGAAAAAGCTTTTCAGGCTGGCGGCGGCAACTATACAGCCCCTGTCCAGACTGTAGGCAGTTTTTTGCAGGACAAAGAAAACGCTTTTGGGCAGGTACATCCTACCTATGCACCCAAAACGGTTTTTGCAGATATGAAAGAAATTTTCCCGGAATTTATGATGGAAGCCATGGCGGAAGCATTGCCGGCTATGGGTCGGCGGCTGAAAGGCTTTGACCGGGATGACGCTGTGCTGACGGCTGTGGAAAGCCGCAGTTCTTCCCCTGTGCGCATTTTGCGTGGAGAAGGGGGACAGAGCCTTTCTCTGACGGGACTGTATCCCACAGGAGAAGGGGCAGGCTATGCCGGCGGTATTGTTTCGGCGGCAGTGGACGGCGTTGTGGCGGCAGAGCATATTTTCCGCAGACATGTGAAATAAAAAATTGAAGTGGATTCCCTTTGTGTTTAGGGCTTGCTTCATAAGAAAAAAGATAGCTGGAGTCTTTGAGATACAAAAGATTCCAGCTATCTATTTTTAAGATTTTCATTGAAATTTTTCTTCTGAAGACAGCCATCGCAGTTCCCCTTAAGAAATGAAAGAAAAGAGATGTTTTCTTAAGGGGAAACTGCTTGGGAATCCATTTTTTGACTTTAGAAAAGGAGGAGAGGACATGGACTTGGAAAAATGGCTGGCAGACTGGACAGCCTGTGTAGATGGTATTTTCGGGGAGCGGATACGTTTTCTGGGCATACAGGGCAGTTACGGCAGAGGCGAAGCCACAGCGGAAAGCGACATAGACGTGGTGCTTTTGCTGGACGAATTAAATCTGGAAGATTTGCAGGCATATGACGAGGCTGTGTCTGCTTTGCCTATGCGCGAAAAACTCTGCGGTTTTGTAGGCGGCTGGGAAGAATTGATGTATTGGGATAAAGCCGATTTGTTCCAGTTCATACAGGATACAACACCTTTGCGGGGCAGTCTGGATGCTCTTTGGCATGAAATCACAAAAGAGGACATCCAGCGGGCAGTTCATAAAGGCGCCTGTGACCTGTATCATGGCTGTGTCCACAATTTCCTCCATGAAAAAAGCGGAGAAATGCTGAAAGCTTTTTATAAAAGCGCCGTTTTTGTGGTACAGGCGGTGGTTTATCTGCAAAAGGGCGTTTATGGGAAGAAAAGAACGGATTTGGAGCAGTTGGCAGAAGGCATGGAAGAAGAAATTTTGTCCATGGCAAAAGTGTTGAAAGGACAAAAGAAAATTTCCAGAGAATTGTTTGAGCAGGGCAGCCGTCTTTTGCTTTGCTGGACAGGGAAGATTATTAGAGAAGAAAAATAAAAAACTGGAATCCTTTAGGGGCATCTTCATAAGAAAACAAAGAAAGCCGAAATCCTGATACTACTGCGGATTTTGGCTTTCTGATTCTGGATGAGATTTTGTTTGGTATGTTTTCTTATGGAGACAGCTGTCGCAATTCCCCTTAAGAAATCTATCAAACAGAAAAACAATGTTTTCTTAAGGGGAAGTTGCTTTATGAGGATTCCAGCTTTTTTTATGCGTTATTTTGCAGCAGTCTGTTTTTGTATCTGTATGACCAGAAGTAGGACAGAACCGCCCAGCAAATGGGCAAAAGCCCGAAGAACATAGCGCCGGGGGCATCATCGGCTTCTGCCAGACCAATCCAGAAGGGGATTACCAGCAGAAAAAGGATGCCATAAGTGATGGCGCAAATTTTGATTTTCCGTAATGTCTGTACCACTGGGCCTGTTTCCTGTGCAGTGTTGTTTGACTGGCATAAGAAGCGATAGCCATAAAACAGTCCTGTGAAAAAGGGAACGGCGGAGAGGTAGATGGCAAGAAGTATGGGATAGAAATACTGTCGGTAAGGCTGTTTAATGGGGTCTGTGATGGCAAGATACAGGATACATCCGCCGAATAGGGCGGCGCCCAGTGCCAGCAGAACCAGCAGGATTTTCAAAAGCCTATTTCTCAGATTGCCCATGTTCTCCCTTCTTTCCTGTGATTATTCCACGTTGGTGATGACCATAGCGGCGTCTTTGCTTTCCTGTGTGTAGGTGAATGTGATGGCGTCGCCTACGTTATATTCCTGCAGTTTGGATGCCACATTGCTGTCTGTGAACTGGTAAGCGTTGACAGTACCGTCGGGCAGTGTCATTTCCGCTGTATGTCCATCGGAAAGACCGTTGTAAACTGCATTCACTGTGATTTCATTGGAAGCCGTTTCGGAAGATGTGGTGCCGGAAGTCTGGCTGTCACCTTCGTTTTCTGTGGTTTCAATGGGTGTTACGCTGGCAACGCTGTAAAGGTACATAGGATCAGAGATGCCGTCAGCGTATGTGTTATTGGTCATAGTAACAGTCCAGGAACCGATGATGTCCTGATCTTCCATAAGGGAAACCAGATCTGCCTGTACAGTCACAACGCCGTCTTCCTCGCCTTTGAATGTCAGTTTGGTTTCTGCCAGACCGATGTCGCCTCTGCCAAAGGTGTAGGCGTCTGTGCTTTCGTCATAAGTCACACGGCCGGAAAGACTGTCGGGCAGTTCCAGCAGGTCGTCATAGTCTGCAAAAAGGGCAATGGCCAATTCCTGAACGGCTTTGCTGGGCAGTGTGATGGAATCATCGGTCACTTCTGCCAGCTGATGTTCACTGCCATACTGTCCTGCGAAATACGCAAGGGATGTCCAGAAAAATTCAGGGTCCTGGGGGTCATATTCCATATTGTTTTCCAACATGCACCGCACCAGAGAGTCTACGGGCGCTGTCATGTCGTCAACGGCTTGTGCCTGTTGTTCGGCGGTCATTTCCTGTGTTTGTGGGGGTTCTTCGGTTTCTGTATTGGCGGTGCAGGCAGCTGTGCCCAGCATCAGCATGCAGACAACCAGAGAAGATGTCAGTCGTTTCATATGTATTCCTCCTTTGGAATCTATCACAAAATAACAATTGTCTTTATTTTATATTATCAGTATATACAATCATTATAAATAAAATATGACGAAAGTCTTTCTTTTTTTTGAATTTTCTAAAATTTGTTGACAGAAAAGTGTATGATTGCTATCATACAGTTAAGAAGTGTATGATAAGCATAGTACACTTGAAAGGAGGTGACAGACGGTGGTGAATTTTTCTGATCTGCAGCTGCACGACATGGAGCCGGTCTATGTGCAGATCGTTCGGCACTTGAAACGGGCGATCTTTCTGGGGGAAGCGGCTGTGGGAGAAAGCCTGCCTTCCCGCAGGGAGTTGGCGGCACAGCTTTGCATCAATCCAAACACTGCCCAGAAGGCTTTTCGGCTCATGGAGGAAGAAGGGCTCATACAGACGCCGAAAAACGCGGCCAGCACGGTTTTTTATGACGAAGAAACATTGGGCAGAATCCGGCAGGAGATGACGGGGGATCTGGTGCGGCAATTTGTGGCGGAGGCCAAGGAAAACCGTCTGACCTTGGCAGAAGTGATGAAAATGGTAGAGGAAGCATGGCAGGAAAGAGGGGAAAATGTATGAAACAAACAGCATTGCTCAGCGGATATGTATTTCAGTGGAACATGAAAAAAGGAGGATGGGCCGTTTATGTCTTTTCCATTCTGGCAGGGGTCATCAGTGCCATTTATCGGGGATACGCAGGAACGGCAGGAGAAACCTCTCCTTATCGGGCAAAGGGTTTTCTGCCCTATGAACTTATCATTGACCAGAGTTTGATTCCGCTTTTCTTTGGCATAGGGCTTTTGGCACTATTGCTTTTGCAGTTTTTGCAGCTGCGGAAATACCAGAAGGAAGGCAAAGGCATCTATACCTTCCTGACATTGCCCATGAAAGGCACACAGGTGGCAAATGCCTTTTTGATTCAGTCTTTGGCAATGGTATTTCTGTACTATGCCCTGTGGCTAATGGTCATTGTGGTCATGTATTTTCCTATGATGCATTGGATGGTGAGTCTGGCGGCAAAACAGGAATTTCTGATGAACGACGGCAGCATTTTGACAGGCATTGACGCCACACGGCACAATGGACTGTTTCTGGCCTTTCTGCGCAGTGATTTTCTGGGTATCGTTTACAGCTTAGATTGGAAGAATATGCTGTGTGCACTGCTCCTGTTGTTCTACGCAGGTGTGTGGATTGTATCCGTCAGCATGCAGAGAGCCATTGGACTGACAGGCATTTTTATCTGCGCTGCAGGGCTGATGATTCCTTTGGCGCTGTATTTGCAGGGACGCAGTGCAGGGGAGATGAGCAATATTCTGCTGACTGGAAGCATCCTTCTTCTTGCTGTAGGCATTTGGCTCATTTTCCGATTGCAGGCGGATTTTCGGGAACCTCTTGCAAAATAGAAAGGAGGAAGTGCGATGAAAAAATGGATGGCATATCTTCCTTTGGGACTGCTTTGCGGTTCTTTGGTGGTAATCGGCGGCATCTGGGGAAGCGTTTGGAATCACACATGGAGCGGTCAGATGGAATTGCGGCATCTGGCAGGGGATGAAAGTGCATTGGCGGATTTCGACATTCAGTTTGGAATCACAGATGTGATGGAGAGATGGAATTTTTCCATCAAGGATGGCGCTTTGCAGAAAGAATCCTTTACCCTGTCTTATGAAGAACCTGTTTATGGACTTGGAGAAACCATAGGGAATTGGAAAGACAGCACCATGGAGATATGGGGGAATGATGTGAAGTTTCAGCCAGCGCCAGACAGTCAGGTGGAAAATCTGGATACGGTGGATTTGAGCCTGCTGGGTGAGGATGATGATTATATTCCTCCGGAGCTTTATGACCATGAGGGGAATCTTCATGGAACCACCTGTATTTTTGAAAAAGCTCAGGTTGTGCTGAATATGGAAATGGAAGCGGTACGGAACAAAAACAGGGTTTTACGCAGTTGGTCATATGAAATCCCTACCCATTTGCAGTATATACCGGAAAAACCGTTGGTAAATATCACCCTTAAAAATGAGCAATATTCTATGATACGACAAAATTATCAATGGAACAGCATAGAAGTGCTCAATGTGTGGTCTGAAAGTCAGGAAATGCTTTATGCAACAGTCAGAACAAATGCGGATTGCAGTGGGAGTATTGGATTGTATTGTCTGGGGCCTCGTCAGGAGGAATCCCTCAAAGATGAAAATGGCACAACGCATCCGGTAAAAAAAGAACCTGTTGCCACATTGGCAGAAATCCCTGTCAGTGAAAGTCGTTGGGTATTAGGACTGGAAGATGTGGGGGAAGGACTGCTGGTGTTCATCGGGGAGCCGGATAGTGTGACAGCGGAACTGTATGGCTATGATGGAACCTTTTTGGACAGCAATCAACTTCAGACAGAGGAACCTGTCCATGAAATCCAGATACAGCAGACCAAATGGGAAAACGGCAGAGGCGTATTTGTGGAAGGTTCCCAGAAAACAGGTGAAAATGAATACTATGTACATTTCTTCACTGGTTACTGGGTGGAAAATGGCACCATAAAGCCTGTTTATCTCAATGGGAACTATGGTACGTGGACAGCAGTGGGGAAAGAAAAAGTGCTGGTCATGGACCGGACAGTGGATAAATGGAATGGAAAGGCCGAACCTATTCACGGCAATACCATGAATGGCTTTAAGATTTCCATTTATGACATTACAGAAGATTCTGCCGGTAAGGAAGTTTATCGTGGAGAACTGGAAACAGACATTGATGAGGACGCATTGAAGTTTTTCAACTATTTCAACACAAGGGCATCCAAAGAGAGTGTGGAGCGTCAAACGCTGAAAAGTGTCGACAGCAGTCGTTGGCTGGAGGTGCTTTCTGTAACAGAGAGCGCAGGTGATTCTACATGAGAAAATGGAAGATTTATTTCCCTGTGGTTTGTTTCTGTGGCAGTCTGCTGGTGATTTGTATCATCTGGGGCGTGATTCGCGGCAGTGTATGGAATGGACAAATGGAGCTGAGGCATCTGGTGGGGGACGAGAGTGCCTTGGCGGACTTTACCATAAAAGGGAAAATTGCTGATTCCCAGAATACATGGAATTTTTCCATAGAAGATGGCAAGCTGGAAAAAAACAATTTTTATATGGGGTCAGGAACGGAAACGGCATATCACGCAGAACGAACAGTCGGTGCATGGAAAGAAGGAGAACTGAGTGTCTGGAGCAGCTATGGCACCTTCGTGCCTGCGTCAGACAGTCAGATGGAAACCAAAGATACGGTGGATTTGACTGTACTGAAAGGCAATACCCATTTTCCCAGCGATGCTTATCAGGAAGATGGCACCTTGCATGGCACCACGACGGTTTTTGACAAAGGACAGGCAGTGTTTCAGTTGGAGATGCATGCAAGCGCTGCCGGCGGCACTAAGTACAGACAGTGGAATTACGAGATTCCAACGAATTTGGTGTATACACCGGATAAACCACTGGCAGAAGTCTGTGTGGAAAACGGGGAGGACTACAGAGATATCCAAAGCAGTGAATTATGGATAAGGGAAGCGCCTGTGCTGGTGTGGTCCAAGGAGCGGCAAATGCTTTACGGCACCATGACAACAAACAAATATTGCAGCGGCAGTATGGGGCTGTACTGTTTTGGCCCCAATCCGGCAGAGGATTATACGTCTGCTTCTGAAGAAGAACAGACAATAACAGAACCCTTTGCTACATTGGCAGAAATCCCTGTCAGTGAAAATCGTTTGGTACTGGGGTTGGAAGATGTGAAGGAAGGACTGCTTTTATTCATTGGGGAAGCCGATGGGCTTACCATGGAGCTTTACAGCTATGACGGCGTGCTTTTGGACCGTATGAAACAGCAGACAGAAGCGTCTGTTGATGAATTGCAGATACAGCAGACGGACTGGGAAGACGGCAGAGGAATTTATGTCATCGGAAGTCACGAAATCGATGATAATGCACAATATGTCCATTTGTTCGCCGGATATTGGGTGGAAGATGGCAAAATTAAAGCTGTTTATCTGTCGGAAGGCGGACAGGGGAATGTGACTTATGGGGCAGTGGGGAAAGACCGCGTATTGACCGTAAGTTACCTGCAAGAACTGTGGGATGGAAAGGCAGAGATGGAAGAGGTATATACCTTAAATGGTCTGGAACTGTGTGTGTATGACACCAGCGAAGATCCTGCCGGCAGACTGATTTACCGGGGAAAGCTGGAAACAGATATTGATGAGGATATGCTGGAAGCTCTGATGTCCTGTAAAACGGCAAGAGGAAGAAAAAGCATTCAGGAGCAGAACATAAGGGGGACAACCGAATGGAATCGCTATCTGATGGTTGAGGATATTTTGGGCAAAGGAGGAGAAACAGTATGGGAAGAAGGTTCATGGTACCAATATTGATGGTGTGTTCTTTTCTGGTGCCTGTGGTCGTACTGACAGGGGTTTCTCAGCTTTGGCAGCGGGAAACTTTGACTGTACGGGATGTGCAGGGCAGTCCTTCAGCATTGGAACCCTATGAGGTAACGGGAAACTGGGGGGATGAATTCCACAATCTTTCTTTCACGTTGTCACAGGGGGAAATACAAAGGGACGTTTCTTTTGAAAGGGCAGAACCAATACCAGAGGAAACAAAAGAATGGAAAACGGAGATTGGCGGAAGGGAACAGTATGTGCGGCTGCAGTTTGGCAGACGGATCCTGCTGCCTACAGAGGATACGGAAATCATCGCTGACGCAGGACTGCCTGACACCCGTTCTGAAATAGAACGGGCGGTGTGGGAAAGATTCTGCCAGAGAGAAAAAGCACGGCTTTTGTATGAGGAACCAGATTTTCCATCTGGCAGCATACAGTACGACAAAGGTCAAGTCTATATGCAGCATGATGTCATTTTCCATGAACGGCCGGATATGGTAGAAAGTGTGGTATATCGAGCCGATGAAAATGGCATTCAGGAATTGAACGGCACAGCTTACCGCAGTGTCTGGGTGCCTTTTTCTCTGCCCTATGAGGGAGAAGTGACCATGGAATGGGCAGCAGACGGCGATGTGGATTATGAGATGGATGAGCAGGAAGTGGATTTGCCTCATGTGGTACCTACGGGAACGGTGCTGGATGGCAAGCTGTATTTGACAGGGCGGGTATCCTATGCTTACAGAGAAGGCATCATCGGCATTTATGCCTATGACCTTCAGAAACTCTATGACGCAGGCTCTCCCTTTAATACTCAGGAACGCATGGAACCGGAAATGATATTTGGGGAAGATATGGTAAATGCCCATCGGTGGATATTGGGGATAGAAACTGTGGGCGACCATCTGCTTTTTATCAAACGGGACAACAACACAGTTATTTTTGAAACCTATGACAAAGATGGCAAAATGCTGGACAGAGAAGAAGTCAAGACAAAGGGGAATGTCTATGAATATACCCTTTCCCAAAGCGCGTGGGAAGGCGGAAATGGTGTTTTGTTCACATGGGATGTGAGCAGACAGGACACTGGCTCCAATGCGGTGGAAAGCACCAGCATTTCCATAGACAGTCAGGGAAAAATCATCCATCACTTTACAATCATTGGCAGTCCATGGGTGGCGGCTGTCTGCGGCAAAGACAGTTTCCTGACGATGGAAGAAGCACAAATGGATGTGCCCGGCGGCTCTGATTTCTTCTATCGGGGGGATATTGTACCAAAGCAGTATTTCCTGACGGTATACAGCAGAGATTTCAAAAAAGTGCTTTACCGCGGGGAACTGGTCACTGATGGAGCAGACGATACCGAAGGCATTTACGGTGCTTTTCTGACAAAAGAAAGCCATCAGCATGTAGGCAAAAAATATCTGGTATCTGACACATGGAAGTACATTTCCGGTAGGAGATATTTTTCCAATATCGAGATGACTTACAAGGGGGAAACGACATGATCGAAGGCAAACACATCTTTTTTACATATGGATTTCCAGAAACAGACAAAAATCCTGTCCTGAATTATGTGGATTTAGAAATTCCTGATGGGCAGATTGTGGGGCTTTTTGGGGAAAACGGCGCCGGAAAGTCTACGCTGCTGCGGCTTATGGCGGGACTTCTGGTGCAGAAGGATAACGGCTGTCAGATTTTGCTGGATGGAACGCCTGCCACACAGACAAGAGGAGAGATTGCCTGTATTTTTGAAGAAGGTACGTTCCTGCCGGATTTGACACCGAAGCAGTATGGGGATTTTCTGGCAGATTTCTTCCCTAAGTTTGACAGAGCCTATTATGATAAGCTGACGGCGTTTTTCAAGCTGGAGGAAAAGGCGGCAAAGCATATGTCACGTGGGCAGAAAGCAAAGCTGGAGATTGCGGCAGGACTTGCCAAGCGGACGAAATATATTTTCATGGATGAACCCTTTCTGGGAAAAGACGCCCTGACAAGGCAGGATTTTATGAAAATCCTGTCCGGCAGTCTGACAGGGGAGGAAACCCTTGTGCTGGTCACCCATGAACTGGAGGCTGTGGAAACATTCATTGACAGAGCCATTGTCATTCACAAAGGCAAGCTGGCGGCAGACGTGGAGATGGACGACCTGCACCATGAAGGCAAAAACCTGATGGTGTTGCTGAAAGAAACGGTGGGCTATGACGAAAATGCCTATCGCGATCTCTTTGCAGAGGAAGAATAGTTTTTCAAGGCATAAAAAGAGAGAAAAAGAGAGCGGAAAAAGCATCTGATAAACGGATTTTTTTCTGCTCTTTTTCTTTTTTGGGATACTTTTTGATGGCGGGTGCAAAAATGGCAGAACCTTTGAAAAATTTTGGTATAAATGTGACGAAAAAATATTTCATATAATTTCTCTAGGATTTGCTGCCGCCTTTATTGACATGGGTTTGGGGCTATGCTATACTTTTTGATGTTAGTTATGGTTTACTTTTTTAGATGAAGATAGATACGAGGTAGAAAATATGACATTGCATCAATTACCCATTGGACAGTCCGCCATCATCACCAAGGTGGGCGGCGAAGGGGAACTGCGCTACCGTTTTCTGGATATGGGACTCATTCCCAAGACAAAAGTAACGGTGACAAAAGTGGCTCCCATGGGTGACCCCATCGAAATCAGGCTCAGAGGCTATACCCTGACCCTGCGTGTGGAGGACGCCAAAAACATTGAAATCACACAAGAGGGGGTTGACCTATGATTTTTGCGTTGGCAGGCAATCAGAACTGCGGGAAAACCACTCTTTTCAATCAGCTGACAGGCTCTAACCAGCACGTTGGCAACTTTCCCGGGGTAACCGTAGACCAGAAGGTTGGGCAGATGAAAAGCCAGCCAGACTGTTCCGTGGTGGACTTGCCGGGGATTTACTCTCTCAGACCTTATACAAATGAGGAAATCGTTACAAGAGATTTCCTGTTGAATGAAAAACCTGACGGCATCATCAATATCGTGGATGCCACCAATATTGAACGAAATCTGTACCTGACATTGCAGCTCATGGAAATGCGGATTCCCATGGTTCTGGCATTGAATATGATGGACGAAGTCCGCAACAACGGCGGTACCATCAATGTGGAAAAAATGTCCGAAGCGCTGGGCATTCCCGTTGTGCCCATCAGTGCTGCGAAAAACGAAGGTATCGAAGAACTGGTACAGGCGGCAGTCCGTGTGGCAAAGGAAAAACGGACTGCGAAGGTCATTGACTTCTGTAAGCAGGGGCCTGTTCACCGTTGTATCCATTCCGTTTGTCACCAGATTGAAGACCATGCGGAAAAAGCTGGCTTGTCCGTGCGTTTTTCCTGCTCCAAACTCATTGAAAACGATACCCGTATTGTGGATATGCTGCAATTGAGCCAGAACGAATTGGAACTGGTGGAACACAGTATCATCGAAATGGAAGCAGAAGCGGGTATGGACAGAAATGCCGCGCTGGCAGGCATGCGCTATGATTTCATCGAAAGCGTTTGCGCCGATACGGTCATCAAATGCGAGGAAAGCAAAGAGCATATCCGCAGTGTGAAAATCGACAGCATTCTGACCCATCGGTATTTTGCCATTCCCATATTCATACTGGTGATGTTTCTGGTATTTTTCCTGACATTTAACGTCTTTGGGGCAGTCCTCAGTGATTTGCTGTCCCTGCTCATTGATGATATCACCGCATTGGTAGATAAAGGCTTGACGGCTTACGGCATCAACCCTGTGGTACATAGTCTGGTTATCGATGGTATCTTTGCCGGTGTTGGCAGTGTTCTCAGCTTCCTGCCTATCATCGTGGTACTGTTCTTCTTCCTGTCTATTCTGGAAGATACAGGCTATATGGCAAGAATTGCCTTTGTCATGGATAAACTGCTCCGTAAGATTGGTCTTTCCGGCAGAAGTATCGTGCCCTTGCTGGTGGGCTTCGGCTGTACGGTGCCTGCGGTTATGGCAAGCCGTACCCTTTCTTCGGAACGTGACCGCCGCATGACCATCATGCTGACACCTTTTATGAGCTGTTCCGCAAAGATTCCCATTTACGCAGTCTTTGCAGCGGCTTTCTTCCCGCACTATGCAGCATTGGTGATGATTGGCATGTACCTGACAGGTATCATCATCGGCATCATCGTTGCGCTGATTTTTGACAGAACCGTATTCCGTGGCAAACCCATTCCATTCGTTATGGAATTGCCTAACTATCGTTTCCCTTCCGCAAAAAGTGTACTGCTTTTGATGTGGGATAAGGCGAAAGACTTCTTACAGCGTGCTTTCACCATCATTTTCCTGGCGACCGTTATCATCTGGTTCCTCCAGAGCTTTGACAGCCGTCTGAATGTGGTGACAGACAGCGCAGACAGTATTCTGGCAGCCATTGGGCATCTGCTGGCACCTGTGTTTGCGCCTCTGGGCTTTGACGACTGGCGCATCCCCACAGCCCTCATCACTGGCTTTACAGCAAAAGAAGCCGTTATCAGTACACTGGGCGTTCTCATGGGAACATCCACAGCGGCATTGGGGCCTGCCCTCCATACCCTCTTTACCCCTGTTTCTGCCATCAGTTTTCTGGTATTCACACTGCTGTATACTCCTTGTGTGGCGGCCATCGCGGCAGTAAAACGGGAACTGGAATCCGGCTGGCTGGCACTGGGCGTTGTTGTTTTGCAGTGCGTGGTGGCATGGCTGGCAGCCTTTGGCGTTTATCTGCTTTTAGGCTTATTTGTATAAAAGGAGGGGGATTATGAACCCTTTGGATTTTGTCATTTTGGCAGTGATTGTGGCAGCCATTGTAGGGGCACTTGTGGCAGTGAAAAAGCATAAGTGCGGTACCTGTCATGGTGACTGCGGCAGCTGCGGAAAATGCAGCAGAAAATAAGAAAATAGAAACAGACATGGTACAAACAACCATGTCTGTTTTTTTGTGTCTGATTTGAGGAATCTGTTTAAAATGGAAAAATTTGCAAGAATCAGAAAAAAGCTATTGACAACTTTAGTTAGCAATGGTAAACTCTTTGCAGAATGTTAGTTAAAGCTAACGACAATCTATCTCATCATCTGAAAATATAAAAGGACGTGAAGTATGGAAGGAGGAGTTCTGATGCCTTTGGCACTGGCAAAAACAGGAGAAATGCAAACCATCAGAAAAATCAGCGGACGGGATGATACCAAACGATTTCTGGAAAGTCTGGGATTTGTCATCGGCGGTCAGGTGACGGTGGTATCGGAGATCAACGGAAATATGATCGTCAATGTAAAAGAATCCCGCGTAGCCATCAGCAAATCCATGGCAGCGCGCATCATGGTATAAGGAAGTGACAATATGGAAGGGACAAAGACATTAAAGCAGGCAAAAATCGGTGAAAAAGTCACCGTGGTGAAGCTGACAGGCGAAGGCGCTGTCAAACGCCGTATCATGGATATGGGCATTACCAAAGGCACAGAGATTTTTATTAGAAAAGTAGCGCCTCTCGGGGATCCTGTGGAGGTTACCGTCAGAGGGTATGAACTTTCCCTCAGAAAGGCTGACGCGGAAATGATTGCAGTCAGATAATTGGTTCGTGAGAACGAGCCATTTTTTCTGGCAGAGAGTTAGGTGTAACTAACGAATAGGAAGGAGATACAACATGGGCATGAAGATTGCGCTTGCCGGAAACCCCAACTGCGGCAAGACCACATTGTTTAACGCATTGACAGGCTCCAACCAGTTTGTGGGGAACTGGCCCGGGGTAACCGTAGAGAAAAAAGAAGGGAAGCTCAAAGGCAACAAAGAAGTGACCATCATGGACTTGCCGGGCATTTACTCCCTTTCTCCCTATACACTGGAAGAAGTGGTGGCAAGAAATTACCTTATCGGGGAAAGACCCGACGGGATTTTGAACATCATCGACGGCACCAATCTGGAAAGAAACCTGTATCTGACCACACAGCTGACAGAACTGGGCATTCCCGTTGTAGTTGCCATCAATATGATGGACGTTGTGGAAAAGAATGGTGACAAAATCGACGTGGAACGTCTTTCCAAGGAATTGGGCTGCAAAGTGGTGCAGATTTCCGCACTGAAAGGCACTGGTGTGAAAGAAGCAGCAGAAGCGGCTGTGGAAGCGGCGGCAAGAGAAAGCAGCGCACCTCAGCATACATTCGCACCGGAAGTGGAAGGCGCACTCAATGATATTGCGGCAAAACTGGAGGATGTATCTCCATCCTTGAAACGATTCTATGCCATCAAGCTGTTCGAACGTGATGAAAAAATCGTGGAACAGATGGAAAAGGCACCCGATGTGGAAAACATCATCAAGAAAACAGAAGATTTGCTGGATGATGACAGCGAAAGCATCATCACCAATGAGCGTTATATGTACATCGGTGAAATGATTCAGCATTGCTACACCAAAAAGAATAAAGGCGGCATGTCCACCTCCGATAAGATAGACCAGGTGGTGACAAACCGTTTCCTGGCACTGCCGATTTTCGCAGTGGTTATGTTCATCGTATATTATGTTTCCGTTAGTACCGTTGGTACCATGGCAACAGACTGGGCAAATGATGGGCTGTTCGGAGATGGCTTCTATCTCTTTGGCAACGGCAGAGCGGAATATGAAGCGGCAAACGAAGCTTACACACTGGAAACACAGAAGATTGACGCATTCCTGGCAGCGGCAACAGAAGCCGGCGTAGATGCGGAACTGGCAGAAACAGACCCTGTGGAATTCCTGGCAGAAACAGCTGGTTTGCAGACAACGCTGGAAGTAACTGACGAGGAAGGCAATGTGACAGCAACACTGCCTGTGACAGCGGCGGACTATGAAGCTGCCCTTACAGCGGAAGAACCTGCCACAGAGGACTTCGGTACATGGGTGCCCGGCGTTCCTGTACTGGTTGGCAATGCGCTGGAAAAACTGAACGTGGCAGGCTGGATGAATAGTCTGATTCTGGATGGTATCGTAGCTGGTGTTGGTGCGGTTCTGGGCTTTGTGCCTCAGATGCTAGTACTGTTTATCTTCCTGGCATTCCTGGAAGGCTGCGGTTATATGGCACGTATTGCCTTCATCATGGACAGAATTTTCCGTAAATTCGGATTGAGCGGCAAATCCTTCATTCCTATGCTCATCGGTACTGGCTGCGGTGTGCCTGGTGTTATGGCATCCCGTACCATTGAAAGTGACCGTGACCGGAAAATGACCATTATGACAACCACATTCATTCCCTGCGGCGCGAAACTGCCTATCATTGCCCTCATCGCGGGTGCATTGTTCGGCGGTGCGGCATGGGTAGCACCCAGTGCTTACTTTGTAGGCATTGCGGCAATCATCGTTTCCGGTATCATTTTGAAGAAAACATCCATGTTTGCAGGTGATCCCGCTCCCTTCGTTATGGAGCTGCCTGCATACCATCTGCCTACTGTTGGCAGTGTACTGCGCAGCATGTGGGAAAGAGGTTCCTCTTTCATCAAAAAAGCGGGTACCATCATCCTGCTGTCCACCATCGTGATCTGGTTCCTGTCTAACTTTGGTTTCACAGAAAACGGCTTTGGTATGGTGGATGACCTGAGCAACGGTCTGTTGGCAAATGTAGGCTCTGCAGTGGCTTGGATCTTCAGTCCTCTGGGCTGGGGAAACTGGCAGTCCGCAGTGGCAGCAGTGACAGGTCTGGTGGCAAAAGAAAACGTTGTAGCAACTTTCGGTCAGCTCTTCGGCTTTGCGGAAGTAGCGGAAAACGGTGCGGAATATTGGGGCACACTGGCAACATTCTTCACACCGGCAGCGGCTTACAGCTTCCTGGTATTCAACCTGTTGTGCGCACCTTGCTTCGCGGCAATCGGTGCCATCAAACGGGAAATGAACAACGCAAAATGGACATGGTTCGCCATTGGGTATCAGACAATTTTTGCTTACCTGGTTGCGTTCTGTGTATATCAGATTGGTTCCGTCGTAAGCGGCACAGGTTCTTTCGGTATCGGTACGGTTCTGGCAGCGGCAGTAGTAGTAGGATTTATTTATCTGCTGTTCCGTCCCTATAAAGAAAGAAGAAAAGTCACCAAAAAAGAAGAAGTAACAGCGTAAACAGAAAGGAGTGCGGCACATGGGAACATTGCTCGTGGGCGCGGTACTTGTGGCAGTGATCGCTGCCGCAGTCTATAAACTGCGCAAAGACAAAAAAGAAGGCAAAGGATGCAGCGGTAACTGTGGTTCTTGCAGTTCCTGCGGCGGACATTGCCATCACTGATAAAAAAGTTTGCATACACCTTCTCAATAGAGACAGGCGGGACAAAAGTCCCGCCTGTTTTTCGTTTCCGTCTTATTTTATTCAATGTTAAGAGGTGCAAGTGCAAAACTTGGAAATTTCTTTTTTTCCTGTTGCAGAAGTCCCGCCTGTTTTCTTATGAAAAAATCATTGTCAGAAGGAAAAGAAAGGAATATAATAAAAAACAAATTGTTTTTATATTTATACAAAAGAAAGAGGGTACTTCAATGAGCAAAGCTGTTTATTTTATCAATGTGAATCGTGATTTTGGATATGTGTCCTATCTGGTATGGGACTGCCTGCAGGAAGAAGGCTTTCTGCAGAAAGAAACAGATATGATGTTTGATGGAAACCCGGTCATGGCTTATGAAGATCAGGCAGGGAATACCTTTTATTTTGCACCCACACAGACAGCCATCTGTCTGGACTACAATAAATATCTGCCGGACATGAACAAGTATTTTGCCGACTGTGATGTATCCGGTATGGTGACATGGCATGAAGGGGAGCATGCGCCGGAAAAAGTGCTGACCGTACATTCTCTGGGGGATTTGCCCTCTGGCGTATTTGGTGCCGCAAAACCCAGACTCATGCGAAACCTTATGCTGGCAGTGGAAAAGAACCGGAAAGAATTGGGGCTGGAGGACTACCATGTGGCAACAGAAGCAACCCATTGGTCTGGCGTATACCACGGAGAAGGAGATCCTACCCTGCTGACAAAATACCCTGTGGCAATGATGGATATTGAAGTAGGCAGTGAACCTGACAGCTGGAACAACAAAGAGGCAGCAAGAGCCTTGGCACGTTCTCTGACACAGATTTTTGAGGATGACGGCAAGAAAGTCCATCAGATCCTCTGCGTAGGCGGCGTACACTTTGAGCCCAACTTTGCGGAAGCTGTGTTCACCCAGTGGGGCGAGGACGAAACCTTTGGGGTGACCCATATTCTGGCGAACCAGTGGCTGGTATCCGGTCATTATGAGGACGAAACAGGTGTCCAGCGGGCAAGTGACTGCATCGACGCCATCGACGGCGGTGTGGAAGCCATCTTTTTCCATGATAAAATGAAAGGCTGCTATAAAGACTTGGTAAGAGCATTGGGGGCAAAATATCAGATTCCCATTTACAAACACCAGAAACTGCGTACACCGGCAGAACTGGAATGGACAAAATAAGGACAAAAAGAGAGAGGCTGTGAAACCGAAGTTTCACAGCCTTTTTGTGTAAGAAGGTATGTGTGTTTTATTATAGAATACAGAAGGATTGGTGTATTCTTTATGGATCGTGTATTACAGAAAATGTCAAGGATTTCCCCATATTAGGGTGTGTAAAGGGAAATCAATAAGCGGCGAATCTTTCACCGTATGCTTTGCAGTTTGCTTTGCCGTCAGCGTCGGGCATGCCGCAGAGGATCAGGCCATCGTCAAAGAGGTTTGCACCAGCCTTTGCGCATCTTTCTTCCCAGTCGCGCATCCACTGACCGTCGCCCCAGCCGTAAGAGCCGAACAGGGCAACTTTTTTGCCTTTCAGACTGCCTTCCACAGCAGAGAAGAAAGGTTCGAATTCCGCTTCTTCCAGCACTTCATCGCCCATGGCTGCACAGCCGAAAGCGATTTTGTCATAGTCTGCCACATTGCCATGGAATGCATCTACGGAAAACACTTCAGCATCAGAGCCGATACCAGCGGCAATTTCATTTGCCATCATAGCGGTATTGCCTGTGCCGCTCCAATAGATTACAGCAATTTTACTCATAATCGTCCTCCTTTTTTTGAAAAAAAGTTCTGAAAAATATGTATCTGTTCAGGCTGCGCCCAAGAGGGAAAGAATAGACGTGCCTGCAGTTACCTGTTCCATCATCTGGTCACGGCAGTCACGGTAGCACTGGAAAATACGCAGTGCCCGCTTTTCATCGCCGTAAACCTTCCAAAATCCAACGCATTTGTAATTCTGGCCTTTTTCACGCATGAAAGCAAATACGTCGGCAGGGGGATAACCCAAGAAAAAGCCGATTTCGTGGGGAAAATCACCGTCTGCCTGCATCCGTTTGCGCAGATGAGCCAAAGTTTCCGTCAGGGCATCTTTTTTGCCGATACGGGCAGGATAACCAAGAGAAATGAGATAATCCCGCACATGGGGTACCCGCAGATACCGCATCATGGCATTTTGACGATAAACCATGATGAATACACGGTTTTTAAAACTATAAAGATATACGATGCAAATGCCTTTTTCCGCCAGTTTTTTGCCATAAAGGGCAATTTCTTCTCTGCACTTGGGCAAAAGGGAAAGAGGCAGGGAAAACAGATTGGATTGCTTTCTGCCCAGCAGGGTAGGGGCAGCGTGATGGATCAGTTCCGCTTCAAAATCGGACATGGGAATCCTCCTTTCTATAAAACTTTAGTAGTTAGCAATTGCTAACTTATAAGTAAAAATCAACAACAGTGTTCTGCCAAGATACGTTTCAGGGCAGAAGATGAGCTGCTGTGAGAACGGGCAATGGAAATATTGTTTTTCTCCGCTTCCTGTACGGCACCTGTTGCCATGATGTGAGAAACGGTGGAAGTAAACAGAATAATCAAATCTGCCTGTCCAATCTGGGAACGGAAATTCCCCGGCAGCTGTGTGAACACCTTACTTTTGCAGTTGAATTTCTTGCAGATGTCCATATACTGACGAACCATGCGGTCGTGACCGCCCACGATAACAACGCTCATGTGCAGAACCTCCTTTGTTAGTTTTCTTGTGGTTAGCCATAACTAACCTGCTGTCAAAATTAATAGTTAGCGTTTGCTAACTTCTGGATACATCCTATCACGTTTTTCATAGACTGTCAATAGGATTTTTGAAAAATATTTTATGATTTCTGCTCTGCCATATGACTTTCATAGTGTGCCTTCATACAGGAGAGGGTTTCTTCGCTGAGGACATGCTCCAGACGGCAGGCGTCGGTTTCTGCTGTTTCCGGGCTGACACCCAAAAACATGAGGCATTCCTTGATGAAACAATGGCGGTCATAGATGTTTTGTGCCACCTGTCTGCCTTTGTCCGTCAGCAGAAGCTGGCCGATATTGCCGATGGTCACATAGCCGCCTTCTTTTAATATGCTGACAGCGCGGCTGACACTGGGCTTGGAAAAGCCCAATTCCGTTGCCACATCTACAGAGCGTGCGATGCCGTTTCTTTTTTCTAATATCAAAATGGTTTCCAGATAATTTTCTCCAGATTCCTGTAATTTCATATGTGTTACACCAACCTTTTTCTCATCATCCTTCTTTCAAAAGGATACACCATTTTTTGTAAATAGTCATTGACAACAAAAGTTAGCGATAGTAAACTTGTGGAGTAAGCATTGAATAACTAGAATTGGAGGAATGAATCATGTGGAAAAATTGTTTCGAATGTGACAGAAAATGGGTGTTCTTGGGCGGTATCGCCGCAGCGCTGGTAGGCGGCAAGATTCTCAAGAGCAAAAAGACCCGCGAAGTGACTGTAAACGCTGTGGCACAGGCTATGAAGCTGCACAAAGACGCACAGGCTACTTTCGCAAACATCAAAGAAGAAGCGGAAGACATCTGCTTTGACGCAAAACAGCAGGCTGCCGAAGCGTGCGACTGCGAACAGTAAGAAGCGGGGGCATGTTATATGAAATATGCCATTTGCTATGACGGTCCCGGCAGGCTCCGTCTGCGGTTGGGACAGCATGCCTTTTCCGAGGAAGAAGGATGGGGCATTGCCAGTCTTTTGCGGCAGAAAAGTGGTGTGGAACGGGTGCGTACCTGTGCCCAAAACGGCAGTATCCTCATTTATTATGGGAAGGACATTGCAAAAGAAACCCTGCTGGATACTGTAGGGAAGCTCCGTCGGGCAGACATCCCAAAAGTGGAGCCTACAGGGGAAGAAGATGTGCAGGCCATTGACCTGCGGTTTCAGGAGAAGATTTGCAGCATGGTACTGCGGCGGGCAGCGGAAAAACTGCTTTTGCCAGTGCCTCTGCAAATCTGCAAAACCTGTCTGCGGGCAATACCTTTTCTTTGGCATGGGCTGCAAAGCCTGCTCCATGGTCGCATGAACGTAAATGTACTGGATGCGGCGGCTATTGGCGCTTCCATGCTGAAGCGTTCTTTCTCCTCTGCATCGTCTATTATGTTCCTGCTGTCCTTCTCAGATATTCTGGAGGACTACACCAGAAAACGGACGGAAACCGCTCTTTCTGCCAGCCTTGCCATCCAGATTGATAAAGTATGGCTGGTAACGCCGGAGGGAGATGTGCAGATTCCCCTTTCTGATGTGAAAGAGGGGGATTGGCTCCGCATCCGCACAGGCACCATGATTCCCATTGACGGCAAAGTACGAGAAGGGGAAGCCATGGTAAACGAAGCCACCATGACAGGAGAACCTTTGGCAGTGCGGAAGGCAGAAGGGGCTATGGTCTACGCTGGAACGCTGGTGGAGGAAGGCTCTGTGGCCGTGGAGGTCATGGCAGTTAATGCCCAGACACGCATCCAGCGGATCATGGATCTCATTGCCGCTTCGGAAGAGTTGAAAGCCAATGTACAGGGGAAAGCGGAACGTCTGGCAGACCGCATTGTTCCTTATCATTTGCTGACAGCGGCAGCGGTGTTCCTGCTTACCAGAAACACTACAAAGACCATGGCAATCCTAACGGTGGATTATTCCTGTGCCATCAAACTGGCAACGCCCATTGCCGTTATTTCCGCCATGCGGGAAGCGGCAAACCATCGGATGATGGTCAAAGGCGGCAGACATCTGGAAGCCTTTGGTGCGGCAGATACCATTATCTTTGATAAAACTGGTACGCTGACAGAAGCCTGCCCTCAGGTTTCTCAGGTCATTGCCTTTGGGGATTATGAACGGGACGAAGTGCTGCGGACAGCGGCATGTCTGGAAGAACATTTCCCTCACAGCGTGGCTCGCGCCATCGTCAGACAGGCGGCGGAAGAAGGTCTGTTCCATGAGGAACGCCATGCAGAAGTGAAGTACGTGGTTGCTCACGGCATTGCATCAGAGTTAGAAGGCAAAAAAGTCGTTATTGGCAGCCCGCACTTTGTTTTTGAGGATGAAGGCATTCTTCTGAAAGACGCAGACAGGGAAAAACTGGACACTGTAGACAGCACAGACTCTGCGGTGTATCTTGCCATCGGTGAGGATTTGGCAGGGGCAATCTTTATCCATGACCCTGTCCGTCAGGAAGCGGCAGAAGTCATCGAGGCTCTGCGGCAGACAGGTATCCAGCATATCATTATGATGACAGGTGACGGGGAAAAAGCAGCCCGTACTGCCTGCCAGCAGCTGGGCATCACGGAATATTACGCCCGTGTGCTGCCGGAGGATAAGGCGGCAAAAGTGGAAGAAATCAAAGCCCAAGGCAGAACGGTCATTATGGTAGGGGACGGCATCAATGATTCTCCGGCTTTGTCCGCTGCCAATGTGTCCGTCGCCATGAAGGACGCATCAGACTTAGCCAGAGAAGTGGCAGACATTGCCCTGCTTTCCGGGGAACTGTGGGAGCTGGTGACACTGCGTCACTTAAGTCAGGCGCTCATGGGACGTATCTCCAGAAATTACAAGGCAATCATCGGCTTCAATACATCTCTGCTTTTGCTGGGACTGGCAGGCATTTTGCAGCCTACGGTTTCAGCTTTCTTCCATAACCTTTCTACTGTTGCCATCAGCGGTACCAGCATGCGTCCCCTGCTGCCAAAGGGGAAAGAAGAACAGACTGCCTGAGAGCAGAAAGGAGGCTTTTTATGGGAAGTGTGGCAACGGCGGTTTTGACAGCACTGCTGGTGATTGTGGTTGTCATTTCCGTCAAAAGTTATTCCAAAAAATTGACGTCCGGCTGCTGCGGAGGCGGTGACGTGCCAAAGCCCCGGAAAGTTGACAAAAATCCCGACCATTACAGCCATCATGTGGTGCTGGAAATAGAGGGCATGACGTGTCAGAACTGCGCCAAACGGGTGGAAAACGCCTTAAACGCCATAGACGGCGTATGGGCGGAAGTAGACCTGAAGCAGAAACGGGCAAAGGTGCGGCAGAAAGAGCAGATTTCTGTGGAGAAGCTCTGTGCCGCTGTGGAAAAAGCCGGGTATCACGCACATATTTGAACAGAAGCCGTTTTTCTTTTTCGGAAGGAAAGCGGCTTTTGCTTTTTGCTGGCAGGCTATGGTATCATAAGGCAAAAGGAGGGATGGACATGGAACTGGAAACAAAACGTTTGCGGCTGCGCCCTTTGACGGAACAGGACGCC
>NZ_CAJMDQ010000029.1 GCF_905212195.1 uncultured Anaerotignum sp.
GGTGCCGTAGCCAATACAGGACTTGCCATGCAGAAATTGGGCATTGATACAAAGCTCATGGGCAAAATTGGCGATGATGCACTGGGAAAGACCATACTCTCTATTTTGGAATCCCATCATGCGGCAGAAGGGATGATTGTGGATGCAGATGCTACCACATCTTACAGTATTGTCCTTGCTATTCCCGGCATTGACCGTATGTTTTTACATCATCCCGGCGCAAACCATACTTTTTCATATGATGATTTAGATTTTGGGGAAATTGCAAAAGCGGACTTATTCCATTTTGGGTATCCACCCATCATGCGAAATATGTATCTTGACAACGGGAAAGAGCTGGTGCGTATTTTTCAGAAAGTTCATGCATCAGGTGTGCTGACTTCTTTGGACTTGGCGGCAATTGATCCTTCTTCTGAAGCGGCACAGCAAAACTGGGAAGAAATCCTGCGGCAGGTATTGCCTTATGTAGATTTCTTTGTACCTAGCATTGAGGAATTGTGCATGATGATTGCACCGGAAACCTATGCAAAGTGGCTTGAGAGGGCAAATGGCAGTGATGTGACGGGGATTTTATCCTTATCAGATATTTTGCCTTTGGCAGAAAAACTCCGGTCAATGGGTGCGAGAAATTTTCTCATCAAATGCGGCGCACCTGGGCTGTATTACGATATGGCAGATGCAGAAGTGCAGAAAGAACTGGAAGAAAAAAGCGGATTACATTTTCTGGATTGGGCAGGGAAATCCGGTTTTGAAAAAAGTTATACTCCAGAGCAAGTGCTTTCCGGCACAGGAGCCGGGGACACCACCATTGCGGCCTTTCTCAGTGCCCTTTTGCAGGGATATGACTTGGAAACCTGTTTGCATTTGGCGTCAGCTACAGGCGCAAGTTGTGTAGCGGCTTATGATGCCCTCAGTGGTATCAAACCCTTTGCAGAACAGTTGGAACATATTCAGAATGGTTGGAAAAAACAAGATTTGTTGAAAACGGAGGCAGAAACATGTTAGTAAATTTGAATGATGTATTGCGTCCTGCAAGAGCAGGAAAATATGGCGTTGGACTTTTCAACGCAGTAAATCTGGAAATGGCAAAAGGCGTTTTGCAGGCAGCGGAAGAAAATCAGTGTCCTGTTATTATTGGTACAGCGGAGGTACTGCTGAATACAGCTACATTGGAAGAAACAGCAGATATGCTCCTGCCTATGGCAAAACGGGCTTCTGTGCCTGTAGTACTGCATTTTGACCATGGTTTGACCCATGATTTGTGCGTGAAAGCATTGGAATTGGGATTCACTTCCATTATGTATGACTGCTCTACAGATACATACGAAGATAATCTGAAAAAAGTGAAAGAAATGGCAGACATTGCCCACAGCTACGGCGCAACACTGGAAGCGGAACTGGGACATGTAGGGGAAGCGGCTGGACACGATCCTTCTGCTTTTTATACAGACCCTGCACAGGCATTGGAATTTGTTCAGCACACAGGCTGTGACGCTCTTGCCATTGCAGTAGGCACAGCCCATGGGGCTTATAAATTCCCTCCGAAACTGGATTTTGCCCGTATCGAAACCATTGCGGCACAGATGGATACCCCTCTGGTGCTTCATGGCGGTTCCGGTTTGACAGATGAAGACTTCCGTCATGCCATTGCCAGTGGTATCAGCAAAATCAATATTTTCACAGACATCAATGTGGCATATGCGGAAGGTGCTAAAAAAGCATTGGCAGCAGGGGCTGTTTCCGCAACAGATATGTTCCCTTATCTGGTGGAAGCTGTGAAAGAAGCAACTGATAAAAAAATGAAACTGTTTTCTATGAAATAAAAGAAATAAAAGAAATAAAAAAGAGCAATCCTAAAGCAGGATTGCTCTTTTTGTTTATGAAACAATCAGGTAGAAATTAAGTATTGCTCTTTTGCGTCAATTTTACAAAGTGATAACTTTCTAAAATCTGAAAATACTTGGCAATACGGGGGTAGAGGGGTTCTGCCTCTTTTCCGAATTCTGCCTTTACTTCCAGTGCCAGATCCGCAACGCTTTTCTGTCCATCCATACGAGGCCAGAGAAAACTGCCCATGGTATCCAAATGAACCTGTGTGTATTTCGGTTTTTTGAATACCTTCTGTGCGATGCTGTGGAACAGTCCGCTGTTTTCTACCATCAGGGTTACAACTCCATCCTCTGCTGTTTGCCAATTCTCGATGTTATGGGATGGAATCATATCCAGATAATTGATTTGTGGTGTTTCTTTTTTCTTTTTCATGCTTATTTCTTCACCCTGTTTTTACCCCAAAGGGAGGATTTCAACAGTGTCAGAATGATCAGAGCCAGTACAACGATGCTGCCGATGACACCCAGGCTGAAGCCGTTCAGGAGATTGGAAGGATCGATTGTGAATACTGCCAGAATTGCCAGTGCGATACCAACCAGACCTTCGCCGGCGATCATACCAGCACAGTACAGAGTACCGTCGTTGAGCTGTGCGTCTTTTGTTTTCTGGTCTACGTTCTTTCTTCTGTTCATCAGCAGATTGATGATACCGCCAATCATGATACATGCATTCAGCTGAACGGGAAGATACAGACCAACAGCAAAAGGCATTACGGGTACACCAACGATTTCAATGCCGATGGCAATGAATACGCCGATGAATACCAGAGACCAAGGCAGGTCGCCGCCCATGATACCTTCTACGATCATTTTCATCAGTGTTGCCTGAGGCGCAGGGATTTCTGCTGTGCCGTAGCCCCATGCTTTGTGCAGCAGGTACAGAACGCCGCCGATAGCCAGGGAAGAAGCCAGGATACCGATCAATTCACCGATCTGCTGTTTTTTAGGTGTTGCGCCCAGCAGGTAACCTGTTTTCAAGTCCTGAGAAGTGTCACCAGCCAGAGCTGCGATAACACAGATAACGGAACCAATTGCAATGGCACCTGTCATACCTTCGATACCTGTCATGCCCATGGATTTGAGCAGCAGTGTTGCAATCAACAGTGTTGCGATTGCCATACCGGAAACAGGGTTGTTGGAGCTGCCTACCAGACCAACCATACGTGCGGAAACGGTTGCAAAGAAGAAGCCGAATACAACGATCATGATTGCGCCTGCCAGGTTAACAGGGATTGCAGGGAACAGCCAGATAACCAGTGCAACTGCAGCGATGCTGATCAGGATGACGTTCATAGGCAGGTCCTGATCTGTACGAGCTGTGCCGTGTGCGCCGCTGTTTTTCAGACCCTTCATTGCCTGCGCGAAAGTGCGGCAGATCAGAGGGAAAGATTTGATCAGGCTGATCAGACCACCAGTAGCGATGGCACCTGCACCGATGTAACGAACATAGCTGCCCCAAATGCCGCTGGGACCGCTTTCTGCAAAAATCTGCGCGATGGTTGTGGTACCGGGATACATAACAATGTCGCTGCCGAACAGCAGAATAATAGGGATCAGTACACACCAGCCGAACAGACCACCTACGAACATGTAGGAGGAAATTCTGGGGCCTACAATGTAACCAACACCAATCAGCGCAGGGTAAATCTGGGTACCAATCTGACCGCCCAGACTTTTGAATGTGTAGTTGATTTCACTGGGAACCAGTTTCAAGCCATCTACAATGAATTTGAAGATAGCTGCAAAGCCCATGCCTTTGAATACGGTGGAAGCGTTGGAACCGCCTTCTTCACCAGCCAGCAGTACGTCTGCACATGCTGTACCTTCGGGGTAGGGCAGAGTTGCGTGTTCCTTAACGATCAGCGCGTTACGCAGGGGCACCATGAACATAACGCCCAGGATACCACCGCAAAGTGCGATGACTGTAATTTCCAGAAGACCAGGGTTTTCCCCTTTGCCTTCCGCTGCCCACAGGAACAGAGCAGGCAGAGTGAAAATTGCACCGGCCGCCAGGGATTCACCGGCAGAGCCGATTGTCTGTACGATATTGCTTTCCAGAATGGAGTTTTTCTTCATGACGATACGGATGATTGCCATGGAGATAACTGCCGCAGGAATGGAAGCAGATACTGTCAGACCAACACGAAGACCTAAGTATGCATTTGCTGCACCAAAGATAATCGCTAACAGGACACCGACGATAACAGATGTCACTGTGATTTCCGGGGTTACTTTCTCCGCCGGAATGTACGGTTTGAAATCTTTGTTTTCGCTCATGTTTCTCTTCCTTCTTTATAATTCTTTTTGATTGGCCAACATGTATCAGTATAGTATAAAACAATATGTATGACAAGTGTTTTATGCATATTTTCATATGTTTTTTCGTGAAATTATCGTTATTTCCATTTATTTACAGTAAGATTTTTGAAATTTTTTATCTAAATTGTACATTTTTAAATACCTTGTATGATAAGAAAGACGGAAAATCAATGGTTTGCGGATATGGAGTTTTGAAAAGTGGCTAATTACATGGTATGAATACAAAAATGTATGGTTGCATAAAAAGACAATCTTTGCAAAATATGAAATAAATTGAAAATTAAAAATGAAATTACACTTTTTGTGTAGTAATTTTCGAGAAAGAATGTGAAACTGTATACCGATATATCTGACAAATGACCGACAAATAAGCATACACAAAATAGGCTCGCAAAACAACTTTCCTTTAAGAAGACATTAATTTTCTATTTCCTTGATTTTTTAAGAGAAATTGCGACGGCTTTTTTCAGACGAAAACATATCAAATAGAATCTCAATATAATTAAGAAAGCCAAAATCCTTTGTCATAATAAGGCTTTTGACTTTCTTTGTTTTCTTATGAAAATGCTCCTAAGCATATAATCTTTTTCCTGATTACAAAATGAGAACAATATGTGGTGATGTAGAACAATTCTGATAAAAATAGAATAGCCGGAATTCTTTGTATTTTAAAGATTCCGGCTAAATTTCTTTGCGCAGCAGTTTTAGATGATGTACTGCTTTTGATTTTGTGTAAGTTTAGAGCAATTCTTCGTAGCTCTGGATATACCGATCTGCAGTGCTGGAAATGGCTTGTTTTTCACTGTCAGATGTAGGGTCTGCAATGGCATAGACAGTAAAACCGCCGTCTTTTGCACTTTTGATTGCGTAGTAAGCATCTTCAAAGACAATGGTATCTTCTAAAGTGCCGCCTAACCGTTCCATCATCATTTGGAATACTTTGGGGCTGTCTTTGGATGCGCCCACTTCGGTACATGTTGCCACAAATTCAAAGTAAGGCAGAAGTTCCAGACGATTCAGTGCAAGATGGATATAATCCGCTTCCGAAGCAGTCAGAATACACATCTTTGTGCCTTTGTTTTTTTCCTGTTCCAGAAATTCCTTTACAAAAGGCTTCAGCGGAATGGAATTTGCATACTGGTCTGCAACGTAAGAAATGACTTCGTCACAGATTTCCCGTACAGTCTGTGTTGCCCCCAATTCCTGACGGAAAAATTCTGCCGTCTGCGGCAATGTCTGTTTTTTCATCACGGAAAGCAGATTGGGGGGGATGGGAATGTTGTGGCTTTCCAGATAGCGTTTTCCTGTGTTTCTCCAGACAGGCATAGAATCAATGAGAGTGCCGTCCAGATCGAAAATAATATGTTTTGTCATATGCATATCCTTATTTATTGAATTTGTCGATTTTTTCGTTGATGGTCAGTACGCCAGTAGGGTTGTGGAATACTTTGATATATGTTTTTGTGGAAGGTGCGCCTTCTTCGATGGGGATTTCCTGACAGCGTTTTGCGATAGCCATCAGACCTTCCAGATCGCCTTCGATGGTGGTTTCAAAAGGACCAACCACATAGTGATAACCTGTGCTGTCAATGTAGGCAATGACTTTATCTACAATGGCAAGAACCTTTTCTGTTTCTGTAACGTCAGGCAGTACCTGAACTGCAATACTTGTTGTATACATTTTTCAAAACCTCCTTTTTCCGTCAGTTTAGCACTTTTTGGAAAAAAAGGCAAGGGCAGCAGAAGGGGCAAAAGACACAGTTTTTGATGGTTTTTGAGCAGAAAAAAAGTCCTTACCCAGATGGGTAAGGACGAAAGAAATCAGGATTTTTTCTTTTCAAAAATGATAAATACAAGTGCACAGATACCCAGCAGGATAGGGTAATAGCAGAAAGGTACGATTTCTACAGAAGATACGCTGACTGCGGCTGTGGCTGTTGCTGCAGAAGCATACAGCAGCTGTGCACCATAAGGAATCAGCCCCTGGAAAACGGATGTGAAAATATCCAGCAGGGATGCGGTTCTTTTAGGAGAAATGTCGTAGTCGCTTGCGATTTCCTTAGCAATGGGACCTGCAATCACGATGGCAACAGTATTGTTTGCTGTAGAGCAGTCTACAACGGAGGACAGAGCGGCAATCCCGATCTGTGCGCCTTTCGGGCCATGGATGCAGCGGCGGATGATGTACAGCAGCCAGTCGATACCGCCATTTTGACGTACCAGAGAAACCAGACCGGCAACGATGATGGAAATAACGGTAATATCGTACATACCCATAATACCTTCGCCCATGATGCCGAAGCTTTCAATGAGAGTAAAGTCGCCGTAAGCGATACCGATGCACAGAGAAAGGACTGTGCCGCCTACCAGCAGCATAAATACGTTCAAGCCAGCCAGTGCACCGATGAGTACCACCAGATAAGGCACGATACGGATGAAGTTGTATTCCAGTGCTTCTTCCATCACATAATCATTGCCTTTGGTGCGCAGGAAGAGTAAAATAGCTGTCAGGATTGCTGCAGGCAGCGCGATTTTGAAGTTTTCCCGGAATTTGTCTTTCATATCGCATCCCTGTGTTCTGGTAGCAGCAATGGTTGTGTCGGAAATCATGGACAGGTTATCCCCGAACATGGCACCGCAGACAGCAGCGCCGATACACAGAGGCATTGCAATACCGGTTTTTTCGCTGATACCGATGGCAATGGGTGCTAATGCAACAATGGTACCAACGGATGTACCCATGGAAGTGGAGATGAAGCAGCCTACCACAAAGACCCCAACTACGGCAACGCTGCCGGGCATGATGGATAAGCCAAAGTTTACGGTGGAATCTACACCGCCGGCCGCTTTTACAGAAGCGGAGAATGCGCCTGCCAGAATAAATACCAGACACATGATCATGATGTTTTCGTCACCGGCACCACGGGCCATGTTGTTCAGCTTTTCTTCAAAGGAGAGTTTCTGTCCCTTTGGATTCTGCAGAAAAGCCACAACGAGTGCAATGACGAAGCCCACAATGGCAGGCAGAGAATCGCCGAACATGCCGCCATGAGAGTTGTCGATGATACCCACTGCGATGAACAGCACAAGGAACACCACAATGGGAATCAGTGCGAAAGGATTGCCTTTTTTCATACTGAGACCTACTTTCTTTTTTTAATTTTTTTACCTTACTGTAATCATACAACAACATTCGTTATAATACAAGATAGATGCAAAAATATAAGTTTTGTTTGAAATATAAAAATAATTTTGACGAAAATACAGAAAAAATATGTGAGAAAAAAAGCAGATTTTTTTGTGTTCTTGCAAAAATCCATAAAAATAGAAAATATTCTACAAAATGGGTATAGGATAAATAGAAAATAACAGATATAATAGGGTAAAAAGAAGAAATATGCATTCTTTTTGCCTAAAAAGGGGGGATTGTATGGCAACATTGAAAGATATCGCAGATCAGACGAATGTTGCTTTATCCACAGTATCGCGTGTGCTGAATGAAAAACCGGATATGCATGTGACAGAGGAAACACGTCGCCGTATTTTGGAAACAGCCGAAGCGTTGGGATATCGTAAGGAACGTCAGCAGGAGCAGAAAGAGCAGATCATCGGCATTGCCTATGAAACGGCAGGACTGTCTATACCGGCTTTTTATATGGCAATGCAGGCGAAAACATATTTGGAAGAGTTGTGCAGACAAAGAAAAATCCGTCTGTTCAATATTTCTTTGGACCAGAATAAAAATCTGGAACAGATGCCGCATTTGACGGGAATCGCTGCCATAGGACAGTTTGATGCAAAGGGGGCAAAACAGATTTCCGAATGCAACAGCAATGTGATTTTTCTGGGAGATTCACCGGATTTGGCGGAATATACCAGCATTTCGCCGGATTATCGTATGGCTGTGGATATGATTCAGACAAAGTTTGCAGAACGGGCATATGGTCGTGTGATTTATGCGGGCATTGCGGAAAATGAAGGAAAAGCAAAGGAAGGCATGGTATACCATTACTGGAAGTATATGGCGGAAAAACGTGGTTTTACGGAGAAATTTCTGACCTGTAACAACCGAATGGAAATGCAGGAAAATTTACAGGAGTATCTCAAAGCAGAAGAACAGCGGACAGCCATTTTTGCTGTAGACGAACGCACTGCCATGAGCATTGCAGCGGCTATCTGGGGAAGCGGAAAGAAGGTGCCGGAAGAAGTAGGTATTCTGACACTGAATTGTTTCTTTACCAATCCGGGGACAGAACCGCTGTTTTCCACCATTGACTTCGATATTTGTCAGTATGTCGAGATTTTGCTTTCCTGTCTGGAACAGCAGTATGCTTTAGGGCCAAAGGGAAAGAAAATCGTGCTGCCTTTTAGTTATACGGACAGAGCAACAATTTGAGGATAGAAAGTGACATAATTTCTATTTTTTTACAGTTTCGTGAGAAAAAAAGACAGAGGTATCACCAAACTTTTTCCCTATTTTGTGTAAAATGGAAAAAAAGGAGGAAACTGTCTGGGGGACTTGTTTCTAGGCACATTGTGCCGTATAATATAGGTCGATATTCTGTCAACCAAAGGGGCTCCGATGTCTGCCGCTGGCAGGCGTCGGATTTTTTTGGAAACAATTTCGACAAAATGCAACTTTTTTTGCATTTATTTTGTCTATATAGAGAGTAAGAAATAGGAGGAACAGTGCATTGGATTTTGGAAGCATTCCGTTTATCATATGGTTTTTGCCTGTATTTGTATTGATATATTATTTGATACCTTCAGCCCAAGGGAAAAAAGCTGCCATTATCGTAGGCAGTATTTTCTTTTATGGCGTGTCATGCCTGTCTTGGCTGCCATATCTGCTGGGATTGACAGTATGTGCCGTTGCAGCTGCGTTTTGGGTGCGGAAAAAAGGTAAGCCGGCTCTGATTGTATCTGTTTTGGCATTTACAGCATTTTTGGTTTGGAATAAAGCATCAGAACAGCTGATGCCCGGTGTCAGCTTTGTAATCTTTACCATTCTGGCATTGCTTGTGGATACGTATCGCAAACCCACAGAAAAAAGTCTGCTGGATTTGGTATCTTATATTCTGTTTTTCCCGAAACTCCTCTCTGGCCCTATTGCCCGTTTGGAGCAGATGGAAACAAGAAAAGTGCGGCTTATGGGAGAAAAGCCTACCCGTAATGGCGTGAACATCGAATATGGTGCCGCATGTTTTATCATCGGTCTGGGGTATAAAGTGCTCCTTGCCAATCAGCTGGCAGGACTTTGGCGTGAAATTCAGACCATTGGGCTTCCCAGTGTTTCTACGCAGTTGGCGTGGATGGGTGTTATTGGCTATAGTTTGCAGCTGTATTTTGACTTTCAGGGGTATTCTTTGATGGCAATTGGTATTGCAAAGATGCTGGGCTATACCATGCCAAACAACTTTGACAGTCCATATTTGTCTAAATCTGTATCTGAATTCTATCGCCGTTGGCATATCACCCTTGGTGCGTGGTTCCGGGATTATGTTTATATCCCTCTGGGCGGCAGCCGAAAGGGAACTAGCAGAACCATCATCAATTTGTTTGCTGTATGGCTTTTGACTGGGTTGTGGCATGGCTTTGGCGTAAACTTCCTGATGTGGGGGATGTTCCTGTTCTTCTGGATTGCCATGGAAAAAATCTGGCTGCGTAAATTTTTGGAAAACAAGCCATGGCTTGCGCATATCTATGTAGTATTGGTCATTCCTCTGTCATGGGTATTTTTCGCATTGCCGGAATTATCAGATATCGTATGGTGTTTCCTGCGGCTCTTCGGCCCCATTGTGCCTTATGAAGGCATCAATGTATCAGCAGGAGACTATCTGAAATATGGCAGTATGTATTGGCCTTTCCTGGTGGCAGGTATCTTCTTCGCTTTCCCCTTTGGAGAAAAGTGGCTGAAGCGGAATTACCGCCGTGGTCTGGGGATTCTGGCGCTGCTGGTGATTTTCTGGATGTCTGTTTATCAGCTTGCCATGGGATTGAATAACCCCTTTATGTATTTTTCGTTTTGAGGTGATGCACAATGAGAAAATTCAAATATCCGCTGCTGTTGCTGCTGGTTTTGTCTGTTGTTGCGGCAGAAGGCTATGGGCAGTATGTGCGTGTCCAGGGAGCGGTTGAAATGAATGATGGAAAACTTCATCCCGGCGTTGCCTATGCTTGTATGGACTTGAAAAACCGTATGCAGAACAGCGGCAAAACAGAATCTGCCTGGAGTGTCATTGTTGGGCAGGAACAGGAAACAGAAGCGGAAGAATGGCCTGTTCGTGAATTTGAAACGGTAGATCAGTCTTACTTTGACGATGCGCTGTTTATCGGTGATTCCCGTATGGTAGGTATGTCAGAATATTCCGGCCTGGATAACGCAACATACTATGCGGAAGTTGGGTTGACCATTTATTCTCTGTTCGATGAACCCATTGCACCATTGGCTGACGGCAGTATGGGAACATTGGAACAAGCTTTGCGTGAAAAGCAGTTCGGTAAGATTTATCTGATGGTCGGTATCAATGAACTGGGTACCGGTACCAGAGAAAAGTTTTTGGAAACATATTCGGCTGCGGTGGATCACATCAAAGAATTGCAGCCCAATGCCATCATCTTCATTCAGGGTATCCTGTACGTAACAGAGGAACGTTCTGCAGAAGATGAATACATCAACAATCTGAATATCCAGCTGCGTAATATGGATATTTCTAAATTGGCAGATCAGCGGCGTACATTCTATATTGATGTTAATACGGTATACTCCGATGGCAAAGGAAACCTTTCCACAGAATATACCTTTGACAGTGCCCATTTGAAAGCGGCCTGCTATGATCAGTGGGTAACCTTCCTGATGGAACACGGGATTGTTACAACACCGCCGGAAAGCTGAAAATTTCATAAGATAATCAAGAAAGCTGAAGTCTTTGCAATAGATTTCAGCTTTCTTATTTTCTTAAGGAAAAGCAGCTTTTTGTATTATGCTTGTTCATATTTTGCATGTCCAACCAAAAAGCCGATGCTGCCAACCAGAAAATCCTGAAATTGAGAAAGGGAAGCAACGGTATTTTGAGATGGGAGAGCGGACATCCGTACATAGGTGAGAATGGCCAAAGAGAAAAAACCTACACCGGCGACAATGAGGATTTGCTGTCGGATACGGCAGTTTTGGCAGGACGGCAGAGGTTCTTCCTCAGAAAGCGGTTCCGCAGAGATTTTTTCACGGCTTTCCAGCGGAATTTCCGTTTCGTTTTTTTCCGACGTGCTGCCAAAGGCATTGCTGATGAAATAGCCAAATATGGTGGCAGCGGAACTGCGAATCATGGCATCCATGGCATCAAATTCTTTTGTAAGGCTAGGCATCAAAAAGATATGACAAGCTGATTGCAACAGTAAAAACAATAAGAACAGACAAAGACAGCGGTCAGAAAGACGCATATGCCGCAGGGAATGACGGAGTCGCTGGGCAAGACACTTTTTCTTCATAGAATCACCTGATTTTCTTTTGTTGATTTATAGTATGAAAGGCTTGGAGGACTGTGAAAAAGTTTTTGTCTTACAGTCACCAAAAAGAAACAGAGGCATATCTTGTCAATATAAAAAAATTAAAGGAGTGCTTTTCAATGGAAATCAATGCAATGGAAAATCAGACTTGTCCCGCAGTGGGGTATCAGGCGGCTTCCGTATGTGTACCTGTGACAGTAACACCTTTTGCAGAGGCTGGCAAAACAGTTACAAAATGCTGTGGTGATCCGGTAGTCGTATCCGGCAGAGATACTTGTGAAGGTGTGAAAAACGGTACCTGTTCTTTCACCATTTCCCAGAATATCTGTGTGGCAGTGCCTGTAGCCTTTGGCGCTGTGGCAACGGTTGGCGAAAGCTATGTAAACTGCAAAGGCGCAACAGCCGAAGATGTCTGCACAGACTGCGCAGGTATTCCGCCTGTAACAGAACCTGTTGTTCCTGACCCTATGGTTCCCGGCGTGGATGCTTAACGGACGCATTCATTCAATATAGGATAAAGTAAATTTGCCCCTTAGAAAATGTGTGCAAAACCCCATTTCCTAAGGGGTTTTTATATCCTATGAAAACTCTGGTATTTTTGTAGGATTTATGGTAAAATAAGTCTGCAAATATAAAAGGAAAAAAGGAGGCGCAAATGGGGGCATTCAAAAAGGGACAGGCTTTGTTTTTGTATTTTATGGCATATGCTGTCATTGGTTGGATTTACGAAGTCTTTTTAGAAGTGGTGGTATATCGCTGGGGATTTTCAAACAGAGGATTTTTGTTTGGGCCGTATCTTCCAGTATATGGCTTTGGCGCGGTTATCATTTTGTTGGCGCTTCAGCCATTGAAAAAGAAACGGATTATCCTTGGAAAAATCAATGTCACGCCCATACTAGTGTTTTTGGGAATCGTGGCTTTGACAACAGGGTTGGAACTTTTGACCAGTTACATCATGGAATGGACCACAGGGGGCTGGCTTTGGGATTATGACCGTTTTGCATGGAATTTTCAAGGCAGAATTGCCCTTAATCCAAGCATTCGCTTTGGTATTGGCGGTATGTTTTTCCTCTATTGTGTACAGCCGCTGCTGGAAAAAGCCAATGGTGCATTGACAGAAAAAACGAGAAGTCTGTTGTCGGGGAGCCTGTTTGTACTGATTTGTGTGGATTTTCTCTATCATATATTTTTGAAAGTGTAATAAAGAGGTGTAAGATATGATTCGTGTGAATACAGAAACATGTATCGGCTGCGGTATGTGTGAAAAAGATTGTCTGGCCAGTGCCATTCGTGTGGAAGATGGCAAAGCCAAAGTAAAAATGAAATGTATGGAATGTGGACATTGTGTGGCTGTCTGTCCCGTAGGAGCAGTTACTATGGATGGTGCTTATGACATGGCAGATGTGATGCCTTACAATGCGGAAACATTCAAAGTGCCTGCAGAAAATTTCCTGAATTTCCTGAAATTCCGCCGTTCCACAAGACAGTATCAGCCAAAAGCTGTGGAACAGGAAAAACTGGAACGTGTTGTGGAAGCAGGACGCTATACACCAACAGCCAGCAACGGACAGAATGTACATTTTGTCGTAGTACAGGAACAGATGGAGAAGGTAAAAGACCTGATCTGGGAAGGTTTGGAACGGATGCTGGAAGCAGGCGAAATTCCTCATTATCGTGGCATGCTCCAGCGATTTATTGACCGCAGAAAAGCAGATAAAACACAGGATGCGTTGTTCTTTGGCGCACCTGTGCTGGTGGTGCTCACATGTGAAGGCCCATGGAATGCCCCTCTGGCTGCCAGAAGTATGGAATTGATGGCAGAAGCAGAAGGCTTAGGTTCCTTATACAGCGGCTTTATCCAGAGAGGGATTTTCTACAGTCCGGAAGTGCAGGAACTCCTTGGTATCACAGGAGAACAGGTAGCAGTTTGTATGCTCATGGGATATCCTGCTGTGAAATATCGCCGTACCGTTCCCCGGAAAAAAGCCAATGTTACATGGAAATAAGAAATCAAAAAGACTGTCGTATTTTGACAGTCTTTTTTTTATGCCATTCAGCCGATGTGACAAGTTTTGCCTGCTTGCTTTTTTATAATAGGGGCAGGAGGGAACAATGTGGAACTTTACATAGATGTGGTGTTTTTGGTCAATGGCATCTGTTCCTGTCTGGCTCTGTGGACTGCCGGAAGGCTTTTGTCCAGAAAATGCCGCTGGTGGCGGCTCATTTTGGGTGGATTTGTTCCATCACTGTTTTTTTGTCTGCTGCTGGTGTTTGGTATAAAAACGGGATTTCTGCTGTCTGCTGTCATGATGATTCTGGGAATAGAAATTACGTATTTCCCCAAAAGCTTCTCAGGATTCTTCCAGCTTCTGGCAGCGTTGGGGATAGCTTCTTTTCTGTTGGGTGGTTTTCTGGAGATGCTTTTTGCTTTTACAGATGCCCAGCGATTTCTGGGAAAAGGGCTGACCATTTCCCTTTCCATGATGCCATGGCAGCGTTTGCTCTGGGGCTGTCTGCTGTTTTACATACTCCTAAAAGCGGGGGCTAGATGGCTGGAATGTCATGGCAAAAACAGAGGACAGTATTGCAGAATAATTATAGAATCCGGCGGAAAAACAGTGAATTGTACTGGTTTTCTGGATACGGGCAATGCACTGCGCACAGAGGGGGGAAAACCGGTGGTGGTTTTGGAACTTGCCAGATGTGTGCCCCTTCTGCCAAAAGAAAGTGCCCTTTGTCTGCTTTTAGGAAAATCCCTGCCAGAAAAAGATGCGGCATTTTTCTCTCAAATACCTTTTGCTGCGGTAGGGACATCATCGGGTATGCTGACATTGTTTACAGCAGAACATTTAACCATAACACAGGGCAAAATCAGCAGGAAGTATGAACAGATGCCCATTGGCATTTATATGGATCGTTTTACAGGTGGGTCAGCTGCACTGGTTCCGCCTGTTTTGTTGGAGGAGGAAGGCATATGAAAGCATGGAAGTATCAACTGTTTTTCTGGAAATATCGTCTGGAAAGCTGGTTGAAAAAGTGGCAGAAAGCCACAGGGATTTTTTATATTGGAGGAAGTGATGTATTTCCGCCGCCGCTGAAGCCGGATGAAGAGGCTTTGCTGTTGGAACAGCTGGGCGGCGAGGATGATTTGCAGGTGAAATCCGTACTCATCGAGCGGAATCTTCGTTTGGTGGTATATATCGCCAGAAAATTTGAAAATACAGGCATCAATGTGGAAGATTTGATTTCCATTGGTACCATTGGACTCATCAAAGCCATTAATACTTTTAAAACAGATAAGAATATCAAACTGGCAACATACGCTTCAAGATGTATTGAAAATGAAATTCTCATGTATCTGCGCCGCAATAGCAAAACGCGGGCAGAGGTTTCCATAGATGAGCCCCTCAATGTGGATTGGGAGGGAAATGAATTGCTGCTTTCTGATATTTTGGGAACGGAAAGCGATGCCATTTATAAAAGCATTGAAGATGAGGTCAACAAAGACCTGCTCCATCAAGCCATGGAGAAACTTTCCGGCAGAGAGCGGCAGATCGTTCAGATGCGTTTTGGAATTTTGCCGGAAACCACAGAACGCACCCAAAAGGAGGTGGCAGATATTTTAGGCATCTCCCAGTCTTATATTTCCCGTTTGGAAAAGAAAATCATGGGGCGGCTGAAAAAAGAAATGAATAAACTGATGTAATTAAGAAAGAAGGTGAGAACCCCTGTGCCATGCACGGGGGATTTTTCATGTGTCCAGATAATGGAGGGGCTCAAAATCTGTATTTTTCGTTCTGCCGCAGCCGTTTTCAAATGCCTGCATAGGCTGTCCGTGGCTCTGAAAGGAAATGCGTCTGGTGCTGTCCCGACATTCCTGTAAGTTGGTGATGGCTTCCGTCTGTTCTTTGCTGCGCATAAAATCAACTCCTTTTTCAACAGCATATCCTTTTTCTAAAAAAGTATGCCGCTGTTTCCGTAGAAGAATATGGCAGTTTTTGCGAGGTATATTTTGCCTGCCCGCAGGGAAAATTCTTTCATAGAATTTCGCAAGAAATCTGAGCGGGGGTGTAGGCAATGGGATATTATAAAAAAGTGGAGATCAGCGGCGTGAATACAGCGCAATTGCCAGTGCTGAGCGCATTGCAGGCAAAAGAGTTGTTCCGCCGGTACCATGACGGTGACGAAAGCGCCAGAGAATTGCTCATAGAGGGGAATCTGCGTCTTGTTTTGAGTGTGATTAAGCGGTTTGAAAACCGCAATGAAGATATGGACGATTTGTTTCAGGTAGGCGTTGTAGGGCTTTTAAAAGCCATTGAAAATTTCAATCCAGATTTAGATGTCATGCCTTCCAGTTATCTTTGTCCTATGATTAGTGGGGAAGTGCGGCGGTATCTGCGGGACAATAATACCATTCGGGTTTCCCGTTCCCTGCGGGATACGGCATATCGTGCCTTGCAGGTGCGGGAACGGCTCACAGCAGAGAAATCCAAAGAACCTTCTGTGGATGAAATTGCCAAAGAGATGGGATTGCCTAAAGAAAGCGTGGTGCAGGCATTGGATGCCATACAGGACCCGGTTTCTCTTTTTGAGCCAGTCTACCATGATGGCGGAGATACACTCTTTGTGATGGATCAGGTCAGTGATGACAAAAACGGCGATAAACTCTGGCTGGAAAATCTTTCTTTGCAGGAAGCCATGCACCATCTGTCAGAGCGGGAAAAGAAAATCGTAGCATTGCGGTTTTTTGAAGGGAAAACCCAGACGGAAGTCAGCAGTGAAATCGGCATCAGTCAGGCACAGGTTTCCCGTCTGGAAAAGTCAGCCTTGAAGCGCATGCGGAAATATGTGTGATTTATAGAAAAAGGTTTCCTTTTTGCGGATGCGGTTTCTATGGACAACCGTCCTTTTTTAGAGTAAAATATTTTTGAGTAAAAAGAAAATATTTTTCAATCAAGGAGGAATTTGTTTATGAAACTGCGTGCAGAAGATACAGCAGCACTTTTTATCGATTTTCAGGAACGTCTGGTTCCTGCCATCCATGACAATGAAGCCATTGTGGAAAAAACAGTGATTCTGGCAAAAGGTTTGCAGGAATTTGGTGTGCCTGTAGCTGTGACACAGCAGTACACAAAAGGTCTGGGCGATACTGTTCCTGCTGTAAAAGAAGCTTTTGCTGATTTTAACTATATGGAAAAAACATCTTTTTCCTGCTGTGAATGCGAAGAATTTGCTTCTTGGGCAAAAGCACTGGGCAAGAAAAACATCATCGTTTGCGGTGTAGAAGCGCATATCTGCGTACTGCAGACTGTACTGGATCTGATGGAAGCTGGTCTGAACGTATTCGTTCCCGCAGACTGCATCGGTTCCAGAAAACTGTATGACAAAGAAATGGGTATCAAACGTCTGGAAAAAGAAGGCGCATACCTGACAACTTGCGAAGCAGTTCTCTTTGAACTGACAGGCGGCGCAAAATCCCCTCATTTCAAAGTGATTTCCAAACTGGTAAAATAAAAGGATTTTCAGGACACTCCTGCGGGGGTGTCCTTTCCAACAATGAGAAAAAGAAAGAAGGCGGCTTATGGGTTTCTGGAAAAACTGGAAGGGCAAAGAACATTTTTGCACCATTACATACCATCGAAAACTGGTTCGGCAGTATTGTTTTCGTGTCGGTTTGTATCGGCAGGGATTGATGCACGATCTTTCTAAATATTCTCCGACAGAATTTCTGGTAGGTGCAAGATATTTTCAGGGAGACCGCAGCCCCAATAATGCGGAACGTGAAGCAAAGGGCTATTCCTCCTCCTGGCTCCATCACAAAGGACGGAATAAGCATCACTTTGAATATTGGATTGATTATACGTTGAAGCCGGGAGAAATTCTGGGCGGTATGAAAATGCCCGTGCATTTCGTTGTGGAAATGTTTATGGACCGTATTGCGGCATGCAAGGTATATCAGAAAGAAAACTATACAGATGCCAGCCCTTGGCTGTATCATAAGCAAAGCAGAAGGGTGCATACACTGATGCATCCAGATTCTCTGCGGCTGCTGGAACGTTTGCTGAAAATGCTGGCAGTGCGTGGAGAAGATGAAACATTTGCTTATGTAAGAAAAATCCTGCGCCATGACAGACAGCAGAGACTGCGGGAATTTCTGCATCGGAATGAAATCAGAAAGAAAAGATAAAAAGACTCCATATAAGCTGATTTCCCTTAAGAAAACATTGCATTTTCTTGTTTTTGATTTCTGAAAGAAAAATTACGATGGCTGTCTTTAGAAGAAAACATACCAAATAAGTTTTCCTAAAATAAGAAAGCTGAAATCCTTTGTTATGATAAGGATTTCAGCTTTTTTTGTTTTCTTATGAAGATGTCCTTTATGGAATCTTTCTTTTAGCATTCATTTATCTTTTATGTCTGAAAGTATGAGAATGATGCTGTCTCAAACGTTCCTGACGTTTGGCTTTTCTCAGTGCACGACGGCGTTCCCGTCTTTGATGGCCAATGTATCTGCAGCAGCAGAATACAATAACAAAAATGCCAAATACAATACCCACGCCAATGGCAATGCGTTTCAAGATTTTATTTCTGGCTGCCGCTGCCTGCGCCGCACGTTCTTCGTCGGTGGTGGCTTTTACTTCCTTTTGTGCAGTCAGGTCTACAGTGACAAGGGCTTCTCCATCCATGGAAAGTACAACGGTACCCAGTTTGTCGCCGACAGCAACGGGAACGGAAGCGCTTTCTGGACAGTCAACGGCTTTGGTGATGTTTTCAATGGTTGCATTTTTGGGAATGGTCACATAAACGTCACTGGCAGGTGCCACTGCAATGGTATCCAGTGTAGTAGTTTTGTCTTTGTATGTTTCTGTGATTGCCACATTCTGTGTCAGATCTGCCGCAGAAAATGCTTTTACTGTCTGGTAATTGGCAAAGCCGTAATCAAACAATGCTTTTGTGTCCACATAATGCTGTGCACCATTACATTTCAGTACAACGGCAATGAGTTCTGTATCTCCCTGTTTGGCATAGGTCACCAGCGTGTTCTGAGCTTCTACAGTGTAGCCTGTTTTGCCGCCTTCGGCATATTCGTAATAATACAGGGAACTTTCGTTAAGCATCTGATGCTGTCCGTGAAGGGGACGTTCCTCCGGCTGTTTGTTGGTGGGAGGAATTACATAATAAGTGTTGGACATCATACTGCGGTAAGTTTCGTTTTTCAGCAGTTCCTGCGCAATCAGTGCCATATCATAAGCGGTGGTGTAATGGTTTTCGTCAAACAAACCGTTGGCATTGACAAAGTTTGTGTTTTCGCATCCCAATTCCTTGGCTCTGGCTGTCATATGCTCTGCAAATTTCTCCAGAGAACCATCTACATATTCCGCTGCAGCGTTGGCACATTCATTGGCAGAACGGAGCATGATACCATAAAGCACTTGCTCCAGTGTCAGGATTTCCCCTTCCTGAATGGCAATATGAGCACTGCCCGGTTCGATGCTGAATACGGCATCGTGGGAAAAGGTGATCTCATCCTCCAGACTGCCATGTTCCAGTGCCAGCAGAATGGTCATTAGCTTTGTGATGCTGGCCGGATACTGTTTGGTGCGGCTGTTTTTTTCGTACAATATTTTACCGGTGGTGGCATCCATCAATATGGCAGATTCTGCTGTCAGCGCCAGTTCATCGGAAGTGGTATCTGTGGATGTTCCATCGGTATTTGTTGTGGATTCAGTCGTTTCTGTTTCGGTTCCTTCTGTTTCTGTTGCATATGCTGGAAACGCAGCGGTGAAAAGAAGTGTCGCTGCAAGGATCAGGCTGAAAATTTTGTGCTTCATAAAATTCTCCTACTTTGATAATTTTTGTTTTTGTGGTAAAATAAAAAAAGTATGGGAATGTGTTCTGCATACCATATCTTTAAAAGTATACCAGAAAATAACCAAAAATAAAAACAAATTTTTTCTTAAAATATTGCCAAGAGGGTATGTTTTATGAAACAAGAAAGATGGAAAGTGACACTGGCTGTGATTTTTCTGCTGGCATCGGGCTTCTGGTACAGTCATTTGTATTATGACGGAAAGGTGATACAGGAAACGGCACCTGCGGTGGAAACAGTGGAAATTGCAGTCGATGATGCGATCAACCTAAATACGGCAAGTAAAGAAGAATTGATGCTTTTGGATGGCATCGGCGAAAAACTGGCAGAAAGGATTTTGACATATCGTGAAGAAAACGGTCCTTTTGCAAAAATCGAAGACATTCAAAATGTAAAAGGCATCGGGGAAAAGACCTATGCGAAGATTGCAGGAGAACTTACCGTAGATTAGATTTAGAACAGGAGGAAAGGGCAAAATGGCGTATCATATTTTGGTAGTAGACGATGAAAAACTGATTGTCAAAGGAATCAAATTTTCATTGGAACAGGATGGAATGGAAGTAACAGCGGCTTATGATGGGGAAGAAGCGCTGCAATATATCAAAGAAGGAAATTTCGATCTGGTGGTGCTGGATGTCATGCTGCCTAAAATGGACGGCTTGCAGGTTTGCCAGCAGGTGCGTGAATTTTCTCAGATTCCCATCATCATGGTAACAGCAAAAGGCGAAGATATGGACAAAATCATGGGTCTGGAATACGGCGCTGATGACTATATCACAAAACCCTTTAATATTCTGGAACTGAAAGCCAGAATCAAAGCCATCCTGCGCCGCAGCGTGAAGAAGGTGACAGCGGAACCGCAGGCAAAAAATGTGCTGAAAGCCCGTGATCTGGAACTGGCTTATGACAGCCGCCGGGTATTTATCAATGGCAAGGAAGTGAATCTGACAGCCAAAGAATTTGACCTGTTGGAACTGCTCATGGAAAATCCCGGTAAGGTTTACAGCCGTGAAAAACTGTTGGATACCGTATGGGGATATGATTATCCCGGCGATGTGCGCACAGTGGACGTGCATGTGCGCCGCCTGCGTGAAAAAATAGAAGCAAATCCAAGTGAACCCAAATATATCTTTACAAAATGGGGAGTTGGTTATTATTTTAATTAAGAAACGAGAGGCACCTTTTATCAGCCTGCGATGGGTGTTGTTGGTGACATATGTCATCATCGGGGTCATTCCTCTGCTTCTGATGGCAAACACCATACTGCATTCCATTCAGGGATATTTTGTAGAAGAAAGAAAAAAAGAACTTCTCAGTGAAGCGAACGTCATTGCTGGGCAGCTTGCTTCTTATGACTTTTTTACCAATGGGGAAAATCAGGAAAGTCTGGAAGAGATGGTGCTGAAAACCAGTCAGGATGAAGATTTTCGCGTTCTTGTGCTGGATGCTTCCGCCCGGGTGGTATATGACACCGGGTATGAAGAAGTAGGCAAAACTTATCTGGTACCGGAAGTTTTGGAAGCGCTGCAGGACAAAGACGTCGCCAGAGAACAGAAAAACGGCACTGTTTATGCGGCAGCCTCCATTGTGGGCAGCGGCAGTCAGCATGATGGCGTTGTCTTTATTGCGGACTCTTTGCAGGACGTGGATGCGACAGTAGGCGATATTGCAAGCAAAGCCTATATCATGATGATTACACTTTTGGTTATTGTTATCATTGTGATGATTATCATGTCCAAAATGTTTACAGAGCCCCTGAAACGTATGATCAAAGTCATTCAGAAAATGGCCGAAGGTCATTTGGAACAGCGTCTGGAAATCAAAAATCAGACACATAACGAAATTGTGGATCTGGCGCTGGCATGTAACCACATGGCAGACCAGCTGGAAAAAGTGGATTCCAGCCGCCAGCAGTTTGTTTCCAATGTGTCCCATGAATTGAAAACACCACTGAGTTCCATCAAGGTATTGAGTGAATCCATTCTCCTTCAGGAAGAAGTGCCTAAGGAAATGTATGTGGAATTTTTGCATGACATTAACTCTGAAATCGACCGTATGTCTGCCATCATCAACGATTTGCTGACATTGGTAAAACTGGATCAGAAAGAAATTCCACTGAACTTTGCGGAAACGGATTTGAATAAAGTCATGGAGGACATCATCAAGCGTATGACACCTCTGGCAACAGCAAAACAAATCCAGATTCATTACAGTAAGGAAAAAGATGTGCTGGCAGAAGCCGATGAAATGAAACTGACCCTTGCCATTTCCAATCTGGTGGATAATGCCATCAAATATACACCGGAAGGCGGCAATGTGACGGTGGTATTGGATGCAGACCATCAAAATGCATTCATTACTGTCACCGATACGGGGATTGGTATTCCTGAGGATGAAATCAATCGTATTTTTGAACGTTTTTATCGCGTGGATAAGACACGTGACAGAGAAACCGGAGGAACCGGTCTGGGACTTTCCATCACTTATGCAACTGTGATGATGCACAACGGCAGCATCAAGGTCAACAGTAAGGAAGAGGAAGGTACTTCTATCCAGATGCGCATTCCTCTGCATCAAAACAGTTAATCAGAAAGAAAAGATACAGCAGACTTTACAGGGAAGGAAGTGATTGCGGCTGATGAAAAAGAAAAAATGGCTTTTGCATCTTGCACTTGTCGTGATTGTCTGCATAATCCTGCTTCCCTGTCTGTTTTTACTGGGAAGTAAATTAGGCACCTCTGGCATGGCAGATGCAGAAGTGTATTATCTGGTATCAGCGAATAATTCCTTAAAGGAAGTGCGTACAAACGTACCGCAGGAGGCAGAAACATCCAACATGGCATTTCATTTGCTGGAACGCATGAAAGAGGATCCCAAAAAAGACGGAATGATCAGTGCTGTTCCGGAGGAAGTGGAGTTTTTGTCTGTACAGCTGGAAGATAAAAAAGCAGTGGTAGACGTTTCTTCTTCTTATCTTGCTTTGGAAAACGCACAGGAAGTCGTTTGCCGTTCTGCCATTGTCTGGACGTTAACTTCTTTGGATATGGTAGATAATGTAGAACTGACGGTGGAAGGCCGTGCACTGCGGAATCAGCAGGGACAGGAAATTGGTGTTATGAACCGGGATAATGTCCGCATTGATGGAGATGTTCCGGCGGAAACAACAGAATATGCTATCTTGAAGCTGTATTTCACCAATGCAGACGGCACAGATTTTCAGATTGAAGACCGTGTGGTAGAAGTCAATGCCAACCAAGCGCGGGAAAAAACCATTCTGGAACAGCTCATTGCTGGCCCTCTGGAAAAAGGATATTATCCTACGGTTCCGGCTGATACAAAGATTCGGGATGTCACCACAACGAAAGATGGTATCTGTTATGTGAACTTGAGTCAGGATTTCCTGACGAAAACGGCAACAGCGAATATCAACGATGTTGTAACAGTTTATTCCATTGTAAATTCCCTTTGTGAACTGGAAGAGGTAGATAAAGTACAGTTCCTTATGGAAGGGGAAAAGATAGAAGATTATAAAGGTGTATTGGATTTCAGCACACCTTTTACAGCAGTAGAAAGTTTACAGACCATCCGTTTACAGAATAAACCATGAAACGACCGGCACTTTGGATATTGATTTTCATGATATGTGGCATTTATTGCAGACTGGGTATATCTTTATGGGTATGCCTGGTCTGTATTTTTTTGTGCATTGTTTGCGGGTCATATATTGTGATAAAGACCAAAAGAACAGGGTATTTGCTTCTTCTGCTGGCGTTCCCTCTGGGTTTTCTTCTGACAAGTTATCATAGAGCGGAAAATTTTGTATCAGCCTCGCCCGTTTCTGTGACGGGAGAAGGATATGTGGCAAAAGTAGAGAGAACTTCAGGCGGTTATCCAAAGCTGACAGTTCGTGCAGATTTGACAGAAACGACAACAGGAGAGATTCATAAAGACCAAAAGGTTTATATGATTGATATGGAGCGGGGGACATTTACAGAAGGGGAGGAAATCACGTTTTCCGGCAGCGCACAGTCCTTTGACTATGGGGATATTTTCAGTGGGTATAATGAATATCTGTATTTGAATGCAGAAGGATATGACTGCAAAATGTTCCCGGAATCTCTGGAAAAAACAGGAGAACATCATAATACAGCAGGTACCATTGCGGCAGCTTGGAACCACAAAGTAAAAAATATTTTGGAAACCATACTGCCGCAAAAAGAAAGCGCATTGGCAGAAGCTATGATTACGGGAGACAGGGATGACATCGACGCTGGTATAGAGGAACTTTATACACAGGCTGGTGTGACCCATATACTATGTATTTCTGGTCTGCATATGTCTTTGCTGGCTTTTTACATATCTGTCATATTGCGGCGGATATTGCATCAATCCCAACGGAAAACAGCGGCAGTGACATTGTGTATCTGTATGGTTTTTCTGTTTCTTACAGGATTTTCACCTTCGTCTGTAAGGGCGATGGTCATGATTTCTCTGGTTTGTTTGGGGCAGATGATATACCAACGCCAGGAATGGCTCAATTCCATTGCATTGGCGGCACTGGTGATTCTGCTGGTAAATCCCTTTTATTTGTGGAGTGCCGGTTTTCAATTATCTTTTCTGTCAGTTCTGGGTATTTATGTGGGTTCCCATGTGATACCCAAAGGTCATACATGGTATGGTAAGATTGGCGAAATGATGGGGATTTCCTTTTTCGCCGCGCTCTTTGGCATGCCTGTAGCGGCGTATCACTTTTACCATATTTCCACAGTCAGTGTACTGGCTAACCTTGTGATACTGCCTTTGAGCGGGATATTGCTTGGCTGTACCATGTTGGCAGCGTTGTGCGGCATGATTTTTTTGCCGGCGGGTGTTTTCATGGGGGGGCCAGTCTATGTGATTTTTCGGATTTACGAAAGAGTATGCCAGCTGGTAACCATGATTCCCTATAGTTATGTGGCAGTTGGAAAGCCGCCTGTCATTGGGATTTTGTGTTTTTATGGCTTGGTTTGTTTGATTTGTTTTTATCGCCCGCAAACGCGTTTCCGTGTGGGAACAGCAGCGTGTACCGCCTTACTTTTGGTGATGCTGTTAGGAAATCGGCTTTTGTGGCATAGAAATGAGCTGGCTTTTTTGGATGTAGGGCAGGGGGACTGTGCCGTTCTGACCACTTATGACCATCGCGCCATTGTCATTGACGGCGGCGGAAAATATAACAAAGAGTTTGGGGAAAACACAGGTACGACTATATTAGAACCCTACTTGGCATCGAAAGGTGTGACACAGATTGATGCTGTTTTCCTTAGCCATCTGGACAGTGACCACAGCATGGGCATTCTGGAATTGCTGAATGATATGCCGGTAGAAGGTGTTTATACGTCGGCAATGGAAGCAGTGGATGGACAAATGGAAAAGCAGCTGCAGGAAATCGTGGAAAAAAATCAGATTTCGTTATATACTATGAAGCATGGGGATATGATCCGCAGTGAAGCTTTTGGAGAAATGAAATGTCTGTTTCCTATTTATGTGGATCAGACAGCGGAATCTGAAAACGAACGTTCTCTGGTTCTGCGTTATGTTTATGGCGATACATCTGTTTTATTTACGGGAGATTTGGAGGCAAAACAAGAATCATTGCTGGAACGGAATAATCTGATTGAAGAAACAGATATTCTGAAAGTCAGCCATCATGGTTCCAAAACGGCTTCCGCAGAAGCTTTTTTACAGGCATTGTCACCTGAAACAGCAGTGATTTCCTGTGGTGCCAATAATCTGTACGGACATCCCCACCAAGAAGTGCTGGAACGTTTGTCTGCCTGTGGCGCAGAAATTCTCCGCACCGATGAAATGGGAAGCGTTGTTGTGAACATACCGCCTGAAGGTGCGGCAGAAGTGACAACGGCGGCAGAAAGGAAACCGATTTATGAAAGAATTAAAGAAGCAATGGAAAGAACACCAATTCCATAAATGCTATTTGTTTTATGGTACGGAAACGTATCTCATGAAAAATTATGAAGAAGCGTTGGTGCAGGCACTTTTGCCGCCGGGAACAGAGAGTATGAACTCAGATATTCTGGAAGGGAAAAAAGCAACGGCGGCAACCATTATGGATGCGGCAGAAACACTGCCTTTCCTCAATGACAAGCGTTTGGTTCTCATTCGCAACAGTGAGTTTTTCCATCGGAACGGCAGGAAGGAAGAGGGAGAGCGTCTGGTTGAGTTTTTGAAGGACAGCCCAGAAAGCACCTGTATTCTTTTTGTAGAAGAAAAAGCGGAAAAGACAGGCAAACTTTATAAAACTATTGCCAAAGAAGGGCAGGTTGTGGAGTTTGCGCCTCTGAAAGAAAAAGAAATCATCACTTGGCTGCGAAAAACATGTGCCTCCGGTGGTGTACAGCTTTCTGAAGCCATGGCAGTATCGTTGTTGCGGACAACAGATAACAGTATGGAAAATCTCCAGCGGGAAATGGATAAACTCATTGCCTATAAAGATGGCACAGGGGAAATCACCCAAGAAGATATTTCCGCAGTGTGTTCCGTTTCCCTAGAAGCAAAAGTCTTTGAACTGGTGCGGGCAATGGGTGAGAAAAAGACGGAAAAAGCCATTTCCATTTATTCCAATCTGTTGTCTTTGAAAGAATCGCCTTATATGGTACTGTCATTGCTGACCAGACAGTTCCGCATGATTTTGGGCAGTGCATTGCTTTCGGCGGAAGGAGCAGCACAGGCAGAAATCGCAAGCAGACTGGAAGTGCGGGATTTTGCAGTACGGGAATATCTCCGTCAGAGCAAAAGTTTTTCCATAAAGGAACTGGAACAAGCATTGGCAGATTGTCTGGAAACAGATTTGGATATCAAAAGCGGCCGTATAGCAGAAGATTTGGCAGTGGAATTGTTGCTTGTGAAATACAGCAGTCCATCTTTTTCCTAAAATATATTTGAAAAAAAGAAAGGCATGAAAGCAACTTCTCCTTAAGAAAACATTGATTTTCCGTTTCCTTGATTTCTTAAGGGGAATTGCGACGGCT